>CADAXW010000102.1 GCA_902792005.1 uncultured Lachnospiraceae bacterium | reverse complement strand
GGCACCATCCGTGGCGATATCAACAGCTCCGGTATCCGGCTCCTGCTCCGCGCGTTCCACCAGATTTCTCACATTTTTGGCCTTATCAATGGGCGCCCGTTCTGTCACTGCCTCTTGCTTCTCTTCCCCGCAGCCTGCGAGAGATGCCGCCATGACTGTCAGAATGGAAAGAAGTGCGATTCCTTTTCTCAGCCGTATCTTCATACTTTTATCCTCCATATGCTCATCCTGTTTCGTTCTTTCTCTGTCTTACAGGATCAGCATAGCCGAAACGCTGATATCAAGTATTCCTGTTTTTGTAAACAAAATGTAAATCATGTGTCAGGCCCTCGACTGTTACCGTGGTTCCCTTTCCTACCTCACTCTCGATCCGCAGAGTCGTTCCCAGCCGTTCCAGGATCATCTTCGTTATGGACAGTCCAAGGCCCGCGCCTCCCTCTTTTCTGGATCTTGATTTATCCACGCGCCTCCCTCTTTTCTGGATCTTGATTTATCCACCATGTAGAAGGGTTCTGTTACGGAATCCAGCTCCTCCGGCGGGATCCCCACTCCGTCATCCTGAACCTGAAGTACTCCGTTCTTCCAGAGTACCTTCACACTCCCACCGTCACTGCATGCCTTAATGGCATTGTCTGTCAGATTGATGATCACGTCCCGGATCAGGTCCTCATCTGTATTCATCGGTTTGCCGTCTTCCTCCAGGATCAGTTGAACTCCCTTTGACTCTGCCTTGTCCGCCAGTGTCTCCCGGATCCCGGCAAACAGCTCATCCGTCGGCACCTGCTTCTTTTCTGCAGCCTCGCCCTCCGCAAGGCCGAGAAGCTGCAACATTTTCCCGGACAGACGCTGCAGACGTCTGGTTTCGTCATAGATATAAGCCAGCGCCTCCTCCTTCTGCTCCTCCGACAGTTTTGTGGTGAGCAGAGTTTCAGCATATCCGGAGATGGCCGTCATGGGGGTCCGGAGCTCATGGGAGAGATTCCCCATCATCAGGGTCTTTTTATATTCGGACTCCTGCAGATTCCTTTGCTCCCGCTCCACGGCATCCGCCATATGATTAAAGTTTTCTGCCAGCACACCCAGCTCATCCTTCGACCGGGCCGGGATCCGTTGACTGTAATCTCCCTCCGTCATCCTTTGCGTCGCTTCCGTCAGTTCCTTCAAAGGAGAAAGCACATGACGCATGGCAAGTACTGAGGCGAAGATCACCACCAGGAGCACTCCCCCTCCGATCAGGGCAAAATACAGCATATATTCCCGAAGCCGGGTATAGACATCTGTTATGTCCGTCAGATGAAAGAACTGGTAATCCTCATACATTTCCTTATTCACGATATAACGGCCGTCCTCGTAGGTCAGCTCCTCCCGATGAGCGTACCTTTCGCTGCTGTCAACATTCTTCTCTGTATAGGCAGCGCGGTTCAGCTCCTCCAGCCGAAAGACCGTAAGATTATAAACCTCCGTACCTCCGTGAAAGATCAGATTCTTCCAGTTGTTCACATCCCGATAAACCAGAGAGAGCCGAGCATCCGACGCTTCTTTCCCCGGGCCCTCCTTCTGATAAGCATCCACCCGGGAAGTAAAAGCCGAATATGCACTTCTCATGTCAAGATCCGCCGACTCATAGGCGCTGCGAAAAATGCTGCTGTGCAAAGCCATCAGCAGCAGTGTTCCACTCAGTATAACGCCCATACGGTTTCAGACCGAAACCTCCAGCCTGTACCCGAACTTCGGAATGGTCTTTATGGCATCCTCCAGCCCCAGCTTCTTGCGGAGCTGTGCGATATGCACATCCACAGTCCTGCTTTCACCGATAAAGTCCGTTCCCCAGACCAGCATCAGAAGCTTCTCTCTGGAGATTGCCTTATTCTTGTTCCGGACCAGCACCTCCAGAAGTTTAAACTCCATAGTTTTCAGATGAATCTCCACACCGTCCTTCTTCACCTTCATGGCATCAAAATCGATGTCCAGACCGCAGACGGTCTCCTGCTTTCCCAGAGCGCCGGTCCGCTCCAGAACCTTTTCGATCCGAACCATCAGCTCCAGCACTTCAAAGGGCTTTACGATATAATCCTCCGCACCGCCCTTCAGACCCGTCACCTTGGAAACCACATCATCCTTTGCTGTAAGGAAGATCACCGGAATCCCCTTTGCCTTTACCGGCTCCAGCAGCTGAAACCCGTCCATCCCCGGAAGCATCACATCAAGAAGAGCCAGCGCATACTCCGACTCCTCTTCCAGCGACTTCGCCGCCTCCAGGCCGTCATGAAACACCACGGTTTCATAGCCGGCACATTCCAAATTGACCGCGATCATTCTTGCGATCGCCTCTTCATCTTCAACGATCAGTATCTTCAAAACAAATCACCTTTCTATGGACCAAACCGTGATATAGCCATTCTATCACAGACCTGTGGATGTGACAAAGGGCGGCTATATTATCTTGCCGCGCAAACTTTTAGTTCGT
>CADAXW010000101.1 GCA_902792005.1 uncultured Lachnospiraceae bacterium | reverse complement strand
TCAGACAGACAACTATTACGTGATCCTGCACCGGCAGGCCATCGCACAAAAGGAGGTAGAAAAGATTGTTTTCCATTCTGAAAAAGCCGGAAAGGCGAAACGTAAAGCTTCCGGCAAACCTGACGAAAAGCGAAAGAAAGCAGGTGCAGCGGATCGTCGATCAGGCAAGAAAAAATGACGGCGTGCCCCGCACGGCCCAGCAGTCGATCCCCTTTGACCGGATGTTTCCGGACGGGATCTGCCGCGTCGGGGAAAGCTTCTACACCCGCACGGTCCAGTTTCAGGACATCAACTACCAGCTGGCCCAGCAGGAGGACAAGACGGCGATCTTTGAAGAATGGTGCAGCTTTCTGAATTTCTTCGACAGCTCGGTCCATTTCGAACTGTCCTTTGTCAACCTGGCGACGGATGCGGAAAGCTTTGAAAAGAGCATCCGGATCCCGCCGCAGCACGACGGCTACAATTCCGTCCGTGCCGAGTATTCCCAGATGCTGCGCACCCAGCTGGCCCAGGGCAACAACGGCCTGACCAAGACCAAGTACCTGACCTTCGGAATTGAAGCTGATTCCATCAAACAGGCCAAGCCCCGCCTGGCCCACGTTATGAACGATATCCTGAACAACTTCAGGCAGCTCGGTGTCATGGCAAGGCCCTTAAACGGCAAGGAGCGCTTAAAGCTCATGCACGATATGTTCCACATGGGCGATCCGGAGGACAGGTTCCATTTTGACTGGAAATGGCTGGTGAAGTCCGGACTGTCCGTCAAGGATTTTATCGCACCGACGGCCTTTGCCTTTCCCGGAAGCCGCATTTTCCAGATGGGAAATCTCTACGGCTCCATGAGCTATCTGGCCATCACGGCATCGGATCTCTCCGATCAGCTCTTAAAGGATTTCCTCGATATGGAATCCAGCGAGATCATCACCATGCACATCCAGTCAGTGGATCAGACGGAAGCGATCAAGACCGTCAAGCACACGATCACGGAACTTGACCGTTCCAAGATAGAGGAACAGAAGAAAGCAGTCCGTTCCGGTTACGACATGGACATCATCCCTTCGGATCTGGCCACCTACGGCAAGGACGCGAAAGCACTTCTGCAGGAACTGCAGAGCCAGAACGAGCGCATGTTCCTGATCACCTTTCTCATCATGAATACCGGAAGGACGAAGCAGGAACTGGAGACCAATGTCTTCCAGGCATCCAGTATCGCCCAGAAGCACAACTGCATGCTGAGAAGACTGGATTACCAGCAGGAAAACGGCCTGATGTCTTCCCTGCCTCTGGCAAGGAACCTCATTGAGATCCAGCGGGCGCTGACGACCAGTTCCACGGCGATCTTTGTGCCGTTCACCACCCAGGAACTCTTCCAGAACGGAAAGGAGGCCCTGTATCGCCCTTTCCAACAACCTGATCATGGTCGACCGCAAGGCCTTAAAGAACCCGAACGGGCTGATCCTTGGAACGCCCGGTTCCGGTAAATCGTTCTCTGCTAAACGCGAGATCGCTAACGCTTTCCTGGTGACAGATGACGATATCATCATCTGCGATCCGGAGGCTGAGTACACGGCCCTGGTCCAGCGGTTCGACGGACAGGTCATTCACATTTCCCCGACCAGTTCGCAGTATATCAACCCGATGGACATCAACGCGAACTACTCCGAGGAGGACAACCCCATCGCCCTCAAGGCCGATTTCATCCTGTCGCTGTGCGAGCTGATCGTCGGCGGAAAGGAAGGCCTGCAGCCGGTGGAAAAGACCGTCATCGACCGGTGTGTCCATCACATTTATCAGAGCTATTTCAACGATCCGAGACCGGAGAACATGCCGCTTCTGCAGGACCTTTATGAAGCACTGCTTGAGCAGGAGGAAAAGGAAGCCCACCATGTGGCGACCGCTCTTGAGATCTACGTCAAGGGATCCCTGAACCTCTTCAACCACCGGACCAACGTCGATATCCAGAACCGTCTGGTCTGCTATGACATCAAAGAACTCGGCAAGCAGCTGAAAAAGATCGGCATGCTGATCGTGCAGGACCAGGTCTGGGGCCGTGTCACGGAGAACCGCTCGGCCGGAAGATCCACCCGTTACTATATGGACGAATTCCACCTGCTTTTGAAGGAGGAACAGACGGCGGCATATTCCGTCGAGATCTGGAAGCGCTTCCGTAAATGGGGCGGCATTCCGACCGGCATCACCCAGAACGTAAAGGACCTGCTGTCCAGCCATGAAGTCGAGAACATTTTTGAGAACTCCGATTTCATCTATATGCTGAACCAGGCAGCCGGCGACCGGGCGATTCTTGCG
>CADAXW010000100.1:416-2383 GCA_902792005.1 uncultured Lachnospiraceae bacterium | reverse complement strand
AAATCCTTTCAGGATCTTTGAAAGCCAAGCGAGATGATGTTGCCGCCATCGCCCGCGCCGCGCCGGAAGACAGAGCAGAACTTGCCCAGCAGCTCCGGCAGCCAAGAGCAAAGCCGGGAAAAATGGAAGAACCGGAAGAAATCGACGAGGAAGGCTTTGAAGAACAGGAACCTGAAGATAATGACACGCCGGTCCGGATCCCGAAAAAAAGTGAGATCCTGGCGCTGGCCGAGAGCATGAACCATTCCGAAGGTCAGGCCATCGGCACCGTCGAAGACATGATTTACGAGATGAACAGCGCGATGCAGGACATGATCTTCCGCTGGAACTTCTGTAAGGAAGCATACGCCGGACCGGTCCGGAGCCGGGATGGAAAACGGCAGATCAAGGATCTTGCAGCTGAAGGAATTGAGTACCTGAAAGAAATCAGAAAAGGAAAGTTATGGAAAGGAGACACCGATGAAAACAAATGAATTTACTTATAAGGTCATGGACCTGAATACGGCGCAGCTGGAGATCCCGCGGGAAACCTATCAGAGAGAATTAAGCCCGGACAGGGTGCGGCGCATCGTCAAAGCTTTTGATGAACGTATTGCCAACGAGCCGAAGGTCAGCTATCGCGGCGGTCACTATTATGTGTTCGACGGCCAGCACACCATCGCGGCCAGAAAGCTCCGCAATGACAACCAGGACCTTAAGGTGCGCTGCAAAGTGTATTTCGGAATGTCCGATAAAGATGAAGCGCTTCTCTTCGCGCAGCAGACCGGTGCTTCCGCCAAACTTTCCGCCGGTGTGAAGATCAGGGCAAGAATCTTCGGAGGAGATCCGGAAGCGATCCAGTTTAAAGATGCGACCGAAGCTGTCGGCCTCCGGCTGGATTACGGACAGGACAAGGGCAAGAAACGGCTCCCCTGCATCAGTACCGCCTTCACGGCTTTTCAGAAGCTTGGTCCGGAACGGTATATGGAGATGCTGCAGGTCATCCTTGATGCCTGGAACGGGGCACCGGATTCTTTCCGAAGAGAAAACGTTCAGGGCATATCCGCTTTCGTAGACCTCTACCATGATGAATATGACCCGAAGCGGCTGGTGAGCCGGCTGAAGAGATATGATCCGCTTCACATTTACAGAGAAGGAAAGGCCAGCGGCCTGAATCTGGCCGGCTATAAGAAGTATCTGAACCAAGTATGGCTCATGTACAACGGAAGCAGCAGGAAGAATGCGCTTCCCCAGAAATACTGATCGGAGGGACAGCTCATGAGGACAAGAGAATTAAGACCCGGATGGTTCTTCCGGAGAGGCGATATTTACTTGGCGAACCTGAATCCGTTCACGGGATCGGAGCAGGGAGGCACACGGCCGGTTCTGGTCCTGCAGAATAATGACGGGAACTTTTACTGCCCCACCCTGATCGTGGCGCCGATGACGACGCAGATCAAGAAGCTGAACCAGCCGACACATTATCTGATCAAAAACAATCGTGCGCTCTCGGCTCCTTCGATGGTCGAATTCGAGCAGATCAAGACGATCGACAAGAGCCGGATCAAAGGCTATCTCGGAAAGCTGACAAAAGAACAGCTCGGCGAGATCGATGATTACCTGAAGATCAGCCTGGGAATGTATATTCCGGAGACGCTCGAGGCACCGTAAAAACGATATGGATGAGGAGGACGACCATGGACGAGATGAGAATAGATGAGAAAGAAATGGAAAAGCAGGACAACACAGATTTTGAAGTAAATGCGGATGAGGCAGGCGCAGTTCCGGAAAGCCGTTGTTATACGGTGGAGGATCTGCAGGCCATCCTGATGATCAGCAAGAGCAGCGTATACAACCTTCTGAAGAAAAAAGAATTCCGGTGGATCAGAGTCGGCCGTTCCGGTTACCGGATCTCGAGGAAAAGTTTTGATGAATGGCTGAATCATACTGCCTGAAATCTGTCAAGGATCTCGTTTCGGCAAAACAGC
>CADAXW010000100.1:0-400 GCA_902792005.1 uncultured Lachnospiraceae bacterium | reverse complement strand
CTGTCAAGGATCTCGTTTCGGCAAAACAGCGGAATCGACATCCTAACAATTCCGAAGAAGGGTTGATAGGTTATATCCAGGCCGTGCGGCCTGGATATAACACTTTTATGAGAGGAGGCGCTTATATATGCCGGAGGAAAAGAAAACCACAATGTCCGTCGCAGAGATGGGAAAGATGCTTGGCCTTGGGAAGACGGAGCCCTACTGGCTGGTACATAAGAACTGCTTCGAGACGATCATGGTGAATGGAAAGATGAGGGTCGTGATCGAAAGCTTTGAGAAATGGTATGCCAACCAGACTAAGCGCAAAAAGGTGAACGGACCGCCGCCCGGAGAAGAACTGAGGGCAAATTCCTATTCCGTGCAGGAGATCGCAGATATGCTTTCCCTTGACAACACG
>CADAXW010000099.1 GCA_902792005.1 uncultured Lachnospiraceae bacterium | reverse complement strand
GTCCGTCAGCTGCGCCGAAGAAATGGTGTATTCACCCTCAATCACATCATCTGCCAGATAGGAAACCGGTCTGATCGCGGGTCCCTCTGGCGACCATTCGAGGTAATACAGAAACTTGCTGTCATGGATCAGTATGTGGTCCTTGTTCGAATATATGTGAATTCGGGACTCTCCGTCAAAATACTGAGGCGTGTCATTAGACAGCCACTCCCCGCTGATTCCGTACCGGATCTTATTGTCATCCTGCACGATCACTTGGACATGATTCTCCGAATCGGTATAAAAAGCCTTGAAGGGCACGCCCGCATCTTCCTCCTCTACGATCCGCCCCGAGTACGTATCCCAGAAGAGCATTTTTCCGTTTGACGCTGACGTCGCAAGATACCGCTCGTCCTTCATAAGATATGCCGACATCAGCTCATGCTTATAATTATATCCAATTGGCGTAGTGCACCAGTTCAAGTCCAGATAAGCGAAAAGCTCTCTCAGAAATGCGGTACGGACTCTACTGTCGATCGTCAGGTTTGTAATTCCATCACAGAGAAGAATGACATTTTCAGCCGCTTTGGCTTCATCACGCGGAGCACCAAGGAGCGCCGCTTCTCTGTTGGCTCTCTCCATAGACTTAACCAGATAACGCGCAGCAATTACAAAAAACGCGAAAAGCACCGCCGTCACACCGAAAGCAGCCCATCGCCGGAAACTGTAAAAGAAGATCTTCCTGGCATGTCTTGCTGAGAGTGCGAGATACTCCTCCATCTCCTCCAGCTGCGCCTTAAATCGGGGATCTGCCTCCGTCGCTGTTTTCTCCGCCGTCATCCTGCGGTATTTGCGGATCTTGCGCCCATCCGTCATCAAAAAAGCGTCAGACCGCCCGGAAGCCTCCCAGGATTCCATCTGCAGCAGCACCTCACTCCGCATCCGGTAGAAATCAGAATCGATCATCACGCTGTCATAAATATTAGCCAGCATATCCTCATCTGCGCGAATATAGTTGATCTCCCGAATACGTTTCGGAACCATCTTGCTAAAATTCGCGTTCTCCGTCCGCCCGACCGGAATCAGCCGCACATCATCGCCAAGACCGGCAATGGGATCCTGCCAGCCCTCCTTATCTTCCACCGCCGCATCCGAGAGCAGAATCACCGCCGCCTTCCGAGGTGCCTTTTTGCTCTCCGCAAACCTCTCCTCCAGATATGTGCGAATCTCTTCCGCCCTCCGGCCGTCCTCCTTTGCATGAATCAGCCGAACGCTGCCAACCTCTGTGATCATAATCCTCACCCGTCCCCTCAGCAATGCCAGTCAATCGCAGCCTCAGTCCAAACTCACTTCAAATACTCCACCAGCACCTTCATCCCCTTCGGATTCACACAGCACCAGTCGCTCCCTCTGCAAATCTCCTCATACACCTCCAAAAGGTCAAAATACCTCACTTCCTCCACTTCACTCTCCTGCAGTACAAGCCCCTCCGGCTCAACCGGCTTCTCATAGACAAATACGCTGATCACCTCATTATCTCGAAAAGGCTCGTCATAAAAGATTTCTTCATACTGCGTCCGGAACGTCCCGATAAACCGCAGCTGCTCCTCCCCCGCAGAGATCCCCAGTTCCTCCCGAAGCTCCCTTCGCGCAGACTCCAAAGGCTCCCTCCCCGCCGGAATATGCCCCGCCGACGAAGTATCAAACTGCCCCGGATAAGAATCCTTGTCCTTGCTCCTCTTCTGGAGCAGCACCTGCCAGCGCCCGTCCACCTTCTTTATGATCCAGACATGCGCCGTCCGATGAAGAATGCCTTTGCTGTGCGCAACACTCCTCTCAACAACCTCCCCCGTCGGCAGGCCTCTCTCATCACAAACATCAAAATATTCCACAGTTTCCCTCCTCGGCCACAGTCGTGTCAGGGGGACGGTTCCCCTGACGCTCACTTCTCCATCTTTCTAGTGGGATTTTCTTATTGGATGGAGCCAATTATGGCGCTTTCGCCTGAAGTCTCCATCGGATATTGCTTTATTTCTGT
>CADAXW010000098.1 GCA_902792005.1 uncultured Lachnospiraceae bacterium | reverse complement strand
AAATGAACAGGCGGATTCAAAAAGAAAAACCCGGGAAACCCCAGGTTTTATCAGTGTCGGCGCGACAGGATTTGAACCTGCGACCTCTGCGTCCCGAACGCAGCGCTCTACCAAACTGAGCCACGCGCCGTTTTATGCCTTTCTCAAAACACAAAACATATCATACTGATTTTTTATCCTTTCGTCAAGTACAAAAATGTGAAATTCTGTTTTTTTGGTGAAATTAGGGTATATTTCGCTTTGTTTTTTATAATATTTTCTTTGCATGATAGGGGTTTCTGGTTTATAATACTGTTATCTGTGTGAGTATGTATTTTGCATGCTCCGAATGACAAAGGAAAAGGAAAGAAAAATGAGATTTATTCACATTTCAGATGTATTTCTTGGATATGTGCCGGATGAGGGTAAGGATTGGAGTAAGGACCGGGCTAAGGAGATTGAGGAAACCTTCCTGCGGGTTCTTGCGGACTGCAATGAGAAGCAGGTTCAGCTCCTCCTGATCGCGGGAAATCTGTTTGCAGCACCTCCGACAACGGAGCAGCTGGACTGGCTGGATGAGAAGCTCTGTACACTGGAGCACACCAGGACCCTTCTGATCGGGGGCAGTGCAGATTATATTGCTCCGGGCTCTCCGATGGAATCCTATGAATTCCGTTCCAAGACGGTTGTATTCCCCAGAGAAAAAACGACAAATGCATATTTGAAAGGTGTTAATACCTGTGTTACCGGTTACAGCTACGGCCAGCCGGAGCATAGAGAGAATATCCTTGATACCATCGGCCCCGGCAGGGAGTCTGCTTACAATATCCTGCTGGCGAACGGCGGTGATCCGGATCATATGCCCTTCCATAAGGACATCATTGCCCGCAAGGGTTATGATTATGTGGCTATGGGTGGTTCCAGAAAGCCGGTTCACATGCTGAAGAACCGGATGGCTTTTTCCGGTTCGCCGGAACCCCTTTCCGTGAAGGATCAGGGTAAGCACGGTTATGTCCTGGGAGACATGACGGAGCAGGGTGTGAAGATCACCTGGTGTCCCATTGCAAGAAGGCAGTATATCCGCTTCACATTTGAGCTGAGACCGGATATCTCCGGAGATGATCTGACGACACTGGCGGAAGAGAAGATGATGAAGATGGGATATGAGAACATCTACAGCATCGTCATGCGCGGTTTCGCGTCTGAATCACTGAAGCCGGACTTCACACGACTGAGAAAGAGATTTAACATCTATGAGATAGACGATCAGACACTTTCTGCCAGAGAGCAGGAGGTTCTGCGTTCCGAAAATGAAGCGAATCTGATCGGAGGCTTCATTCGGGATATATCGGAGAATTACTCAGTAGATGAAAAGATCAGGGAGAAAGCAAATCGCTACGGACTGGAAGCCCTGATCAGAGCAGGAGAATAATATGTATCTTACAAAACTCTTACTACGAGATTTTGGTAAATTTCATAATGAAGAGATCAACCTGCAGCCCGGGATCAATCTGATCGAAGGGAAACAGGGAGCCGGAAAGAGCACGATTCGTGAGTTTATCACGGGTGTTCTGTTTGGTATACGAAAAGGCGGAGATTCCTCCGGGGATGCAGCCTACGAAGCGTGTAAACCTCACGGTCGGAGCAGATACTCCGGAACCGGATATGCGAAGCAGGAGGATAAGACCTATCTGATCGACCGGTCCTTCCTGGCGGGAGCGAAGAAGACCTCCGTTCTGGATGTTCAGACCGGACGGGAGCTGACACTGAAAAATCAGGATACCCTTACGGGTACGGTCCTTCTTACAGACAGAAATACCTATACCGATAACTTTGTGATATCCACCGGGGATGGATCTGCATCCGATGAACTTCGCACTTATCTGGGCAACAAGATCGAGACCGGAAACGGGCATCTGGACCGGAGAAAAGCAGTGAAATATCTGCGGAGCGAACTGAAGAAAAATGACCCGCAGCCCCTGATCCGCCGTCTGGACGATCTGACAGAGAAGATCGAGCAGTATGATGATGTGGATGCTGCACTGGAAGAGAATAAAAAGGCCATGCGTCAGCTGACGGATGACTTCGCCATTGAAGC
>CADAXW010000097.1 GCA_902792005.1 uncultured Lachnospiraceae bacterium | reverse complement strand
CGCGGAGCAGCCGGAAATCCCACCTTTCGACTAAGACAGGAAGCATAACCCGCCGCATCTTAGCTTCAGGCCTCGCGGAGCAGCCGGAAATCCCATCTTTCGACTAAGACAGAATGTTAAACCGGTAGCATCTTAGCTTCTGCACTCGCGAAGAACGTAAGGAAGTAAGAAAATAAGAACATAAGAAAAAAAACAAGTAAGAAAAGAGACCCCCATGAATCAGAATCATCAGAATCAGGACGAACTCTATAATGCTCTCCCTCCCTTCACTCCGGAGGAATTGTCTGTTCCTCTTACAGAGGAAGAGCAGGCTTATATTAAGAATGTGGAACAGGGACTGATGAAGCGGTTCCGGAAGGATACCTGGACCCGGTTTACCAAGGCGATCAACACCTACAACCTCATCGAGGATGGGGACCGGATCGCAGTATGCATCTCCGGCGGTAAGGATTCCATGCTGATGGCCAAGCTGTTTCAGGAGCTGTACCGGCATGGAAAGAGAAATTTTGAAGTGGAATATCTGGTGATGGATCCGGGCTATAATGACCGGAACTACCAGCTGATCTTAAGCAATGCAAGGCGTCTCGGAATTCCTATCCGGGTCTTCCGTTCCGAGATCTTCAACTCTGTGGCAGACGTAGGGAGCAATCCCTGCTACCTCTGCGCCCGCATGCGCCGCGGCTATCTCTACAGCAACGCCCGGGCTCTGGGCTGCAACAAGATTGCACTTGGACATCACTACGACGACGTGATCGAGACCATCCTCATGGGCATGCTCTGGGGTGGACAGATCCAGACCATGATGCCCAAGCTTCACAGCACCAACTTCGAAGGCATGGAACTGATCCGGCCTCTCTATCTCATCCGGGAGGAAGCCATCATCCGTTGGAGGGACGCAAATGATCTCACCTTCCTTCGTTGTGCCTGCCGCTTCACGGAGGCCATCGACCGGGAAGCCGAAACCGACACCGGCTCCAAACGCCAGGATATCAAGCAGCTCATCGCAAGGCTGGCCAAGGAGGATCCCATCATCGAGAAGAACATCTTCAGCAGTGTGGAAAATGTAAATCTCGCCACGGTCATCGCCTACAAGAAGGACGGCGTGAAACACCATTTCCTGGACGAATACTAAAGCTCTACGTCACATCCTTCCCCAGCTTCGGATCCTTCGCATACAGGAAGCCGAATACTGCGCCGCAGACGCCGCCTAAAATGTGCGTCAGATGTGAGATGTTATCATGTGCCGTGAAGGCATCCCAGATCTCACTCCCCAGATAGATCAGGACCACAAGGATCATGGACAGCGGGATCCCGCCGTCCTTCAGGTTTACTGCGGACGTGAGAATGATCATCATGAATACCAGGCCGCTGGCGCCCAGCAGCATCACCTTCGGGAAGAAGATCATCTGAAAGGCCGCTGCCACAACTGAGGCGATCCCCATCATTTCCAGAAGATTCTTTGAACCGTACCGTCTCTCCAACTGAGGTCCCAGCAGCAAAAACAACGTCATATTTGATACGAAATGTGTCATGTCCGCATGTCCCAGCGTATGCCCAAAGAGGCGCACAAACCACAGGGGACTGATACTGGAACGATAGACGGAGAACAGATTCTCCGTGGTCCATCCGTTCGTAACATACCCAAGTCCCAGTGCTGCCAGGGCCAGGAACGCAAATGTAAGTGTCACCGGCGAATCATACCGGATCTTTCCAAGACCCTTCTTTCCGCCGTTATCCCCGGCGCCCGTTCCACCGATCATCGAATAATCCGACATATTTCTTCCCCCCGCTATCTAATATAACCGTCCAAAAAACTCAATCGAATACTTGCCCGCTCGCACCGATAGCACGCCTAAAAAAACCTCAGCGCAGCTCGTATCAGCATCAAGCATGACACTTCCATTCGTCTCTAATTCCTTATTTCTGCTCTTGCCCGGAAACCGCTTCCATGAAATAGAGCCGTGACGCGAAATCCGGCATGTGCCGCACTTCGCCGGAATAGCCGGTGCCCGAAAAGGCCTGCGCCACATGGACGCCCGCGCGCATCAGCGCATCGCCGTACATGGCCGCATCTTCCGTCTCGCCATCCATTTTCACCTTCTTCGCCAGA
>CADAXW010000096.1 GCA_902792005.1 uncultured Lachnospiraceae bacterium | reverse complement strand
GGTCATGCGGTAGAGCACAGGGACATCGCGGGAGCGCGAAGGGACATCGCGGGAGCGCGAAGGGACATCGCCGGAGAGCGGAGAAAAATCGGCAGCGGAATGCGGCCGGATATATTTAGGAAATAAAAAAAGAAATGAGGAAATGTAACATGGATATGAAATTCATCCGTAAACTGCCCACACCCCAGGAGCTGAAAGAGGAGTTCCCCATCAGCGCTGAGATCACAGCCGCAAAGGAGAAGCGGGATGAGGAGATCCGCAGGATCTTCACAGGAGAGAGCGATAAGTTCCTTCTGATCATCGGCCCCTGCTCGGCGGACAATGAGGATGCAGTACTTGATTATATGAACCGTCTGGCAAAGGTTGCAGACAAGGTCAAGGATAAGATCTTTATCATTCCGAGAGTTTATACGAATAAGCCCAGAACCACCGGTATCGGATACAAGGGTATGCTTCATCAGCCCAATCCGGAGGGGAAGGAAGATCTTCTGGCTGGTATCATAGCCATCCGCGAGATGCACGCCCGCGTGGTTCGCGAAACCGGCTTTACCTGTGCGGAGGAAATGCTCTACCCGGAGAATCACCGGTATCTGTCCGACCTTCTGTCCTACGTAGCCATCGGTGCAAGATCCGTGGAGGATCAGCAGCACAGACTGGTAGCCAGCGGAATCGGAATTCCGGTCGGTATGAAGAACCCCACCGGCGGAGACATGTCCGTAATGATGAATTCCATCATCGCAGCCCAGAGCACACAGAGATTCCTGTATCGCGGCTGGGAAGTAGAGACACCGGGAAACCCGCTGGCACATTCCATCATGCGTGGTTCCGTGGATAAGTTCGGACGGAGTCATCCGAATTACCACTATGAAGATCTGCGTCTGCTGCTGGAAGCATACGCTGAGAAGCCGGAGCTTGCGAACCCGGCTTGTATCGTGGATACGAACCATGCCAACTCCGGAAAGAAATATCTGGAGCAGATCCGGATCGCAAAGGACGTACTGCACAGCCGCAGAGCATCTGAGGATATAAAGAAGCTGGTGAAGGGTCTCATGATCGAGAGCTACATTGAGGACGGCGCTCAGAAGATCGGCGAAGGCATATACGGAAAGTCCATTACGGATCCGTGCCTTGGCTGGGAGAAGAGCGAGAGACTCATCCTGGATCTGGCAGAAGAACTGTAAAAAAGAGCCATGTCGGCACCCGCCGACATGGCTCTTTTTCCGGGAAGCGTGACAACGGGGACAGTCCCGCTTGTCACACAACATGAGCCATGCCGGCTCTCCGGCCACTTCGTGGCCGTCGATGTCGCGGCATTCGCCGTATAAAACCGCCTCGTCATTGTTTTGTCTGCAAGCAAGCTTGCGCAAAGCAATGACGGGGCGGTTTTGCATGGCTCATTTTAACGCGCAAAACGTGACAATGGGGACTGTCCCCGTTGTCACGCTCTACAGCAGGGAATACCCGCGGCTCTTCAGGCAGGCCTCAACCTCGGCATAACCGGGGGCATGAAGCACAGCCAGAGGTGTGGAATCCTCTCTGCTGTATGATACATACAGATAATCCAGGTTGATGTTGCTGTCCTCGACGTCAACCAGAAGCTGGTTCAGACTTCCCACATTGTCGGGGATCTTTACGCCGATGACGCGGGATACCTTGCACATATATCCGTTCTCCTTCAGCAGCTTGGAAGCACGCTCGGTCTCATCAACGAGAAGACGGACGATACCGTATTCTGCACTGTCATTTGTGATGGCGCAGTAAATGTTCAGATCGTTCTCCGTAAGAAGCTGCGTGATCTCACGCATGGAGCCCTTTCTGTTTTCTGCAAAAATTGAAATCTGTTCTATCATTTGTTTCCTCCAGATTGTATAATGAAAATGTGTGTCGCACGGGTTGTATTTTAATACATTCACATACGAAAATCCAGCGGAGATTCGCTAGGAAAGGAGTGTCGGCCATGGGTCCGGAAAAACTTACCCGTAATTATATCACCGTTCAGCTGGAAAACGGCCGAAGCTCCTATGGCGGGGACCAGTCCTGGCTGAAAACAAGGGCGGAACAGGATTTTGGGTGCGGTCTCATCGCGGCAGCGGACATCCTTCGTTATCTGAGACGAAAGGAAGGAAGGGAGACGGAGAAGCTCCTCACCAGAGAAGAATACCTGAAGGATATTCACGAACTGTCAGAATCCTTCCGGATCCGAGGGCCTCTGGGGATCACCGGCTTCGGCATCGCCAACCGTATGAATCGGCTGTTTCGGCGGGAGGGCCTTCCCTATCGGTCGAAATGGTCCTTCGGCCGGAGGCGTCTGGAGCGCCGCATCCCGGAGATGCTCGCGGAGGATATTCCGGTACTTCTGTCCGTAGGACCCGGTTTCTTCCATCCCAAGGAGCGCCTGAAAATGTACCGCGAAACCGAAAACGGTGAGCTTCGGGAAGCACAGACCATGCGGGATCATTATGTGACCGTGACGGAACGCTGTAGGACGGAAACAGGAGAGTATATGCTGCGCTTATCCTCCTGGGGGAATATGTATTATGTAAACCAAAGGGAATATCTGGAACATGTGAAGAAGTACGACAACTTCCTGTTCAGCAGTATTCTTTATATCCGAAAGAAGGCAAATAAGGAAAATGATGGAAAGAGAGAATGACAGGCAGGAGCCGCTGAAGATCCTTCTTATTCTGACCGGCGGAACCATCGGGACTGTGGTTTCCGGGGACGGGATCCGGCGTATCCCGGGGCCGGAGGAAACGGAAGAACCCCTGCTGCTCCAGGTGCTGCGGGACAGATATCCCGAGATCAAAACAAAGTTCACGATCCGCACCCCTTATCAGGTGCTGAGTGAGCATATGACCATGGGACATATGGAGAAGCTGGCGGCCTGTCTCAGAGAGGAGCTTTCTCCGGAGAAGCAGAGCTGTTATGACGCAGTGTTTATCACCCATGGCTCCGATACCCTTGCTTTTACGGCAGCATTCCTGGGTGAACTGATGCAGGGCTGTCCCCTGCCGGTGTTTCTGCTGGCGGCCCAGCGCCCGCTGGAGGATCCGGAGAGCAATGGCCCGGAAAATGTGCGTGCTGCGCTGCTGCTGACGGCGACGATCCGAGGGGCGGTGAAACAAGGGACGGCGAGACACCATGCACCTGTCTATGTTCCCTATCGGAACTCGGATGGAATCATGTATCTGCATTGGGCGGAGGAACTCAGGCAATGCGAGCCCGGAACGGATGATTTCTTCAGCAGTCACATGGGGGATGTAAGAGAGAACGTAGGTGAAAACGCAGGAAAGAATGCAGGAGAAAAGAAAGCAGAGAAGGAGGAACCCTGGGTAGTGCCCGAGGTCACATTTGAGTCCGATGTACTCCTGCTTCATCCCTACGTAGGGATCAACTATGATCATATCTCCCTGGAGCATGTGCGGGCGGTGGTGCATACGCTGTATCATTCCTCCACGGC
>CADAXW010000095.1:1825-5577 GCA_902792005.1 uncultured Lachnospiraceae bacterium | reverse complement strand
TCCAGTGCTCTGTCCAGACGGAATACACCGCCGGACAGACATTTGTCGGTAAGTCCCTCCACAGGAAGTACGCTTCCCGTCACTCTTGCTGCCAGCTTCTCCGGGGTATCATCCGGATAGACTGCGGAAAGCACTGCCACACCACCAACTACCATGGGGGTAGCCATGGATGTTCCGTTCCAGGATTCATAGTTCTCCGCAGCATCGTTCAGACTGATCTTCCTGAGATTCAGATATTCATTTGGTTCAGTTTCTTCTTCCGTATAGATCTCAAATTTCAGCTGAACATCCTTTTTCAGATATACAAACTCCTGATCCGGATATACAACTCCGATCTTATTCAGACCGGCCTTAATGCTTTTCTCGACATGATGGATCCTTGACTCATCACCGTCCGCGTTGACTTCGGATACGGTCAGGTCAATAGCGCCGGCCTTCTCCACATAGATTTCAAGGTAAATGCCCTTGCACGAGGTTATGTCCGCGTATTTCTTCGTTAAGAAGTTCACCGCCGTACCCCCGTCCGGATCAGTGGTCTTCATCCGAAGAACCTTCTTGCCGTCTCCTGCTTCTGCGATGGTTTTTTCCACATCACCGTTGATGCCGAAGACCGTCTCCTCGACGGTGTCCTTCGTGGAAAAATCCACGGTGCAGGGCTGGCCGTCCAGGGAAAGCACACTTGTCGTATCTCTCGGTGCCCCCTTCTGCATGGGAACCGTCGACATGATATCCACACCGGGAGCGAATACATCCACATCCCGCTTTCCGTAATTACTGAAGTCGGCTATTTTTCCTTCTACATCGTGCGCGCCTACGACCACCGAAGTCACCGGATGTCCGGTAAACTCTGAGGTTGTGTTACCGATGCTCATATTCTTGGAATCATTTCCTGCTGAGAATACGGTAACGATCCCGTTTCGTCCTGCTTCTTCCGCCATGATAGCAGTGGTCAGGTTTCCAAATGTTCCGCCGTAGGAGTTATTTGTAACCACCACATTTACGCCCGCCTTTTTCGCAGTGAGCACATACTGATAAGCCCGGACTACGGCATCCTCACAAAATTCACCCTTGGAATTGGCTGCCTTGACCGCCATGATCCTGGCATTGGCCGTAACGCCGCTGACGCCGTATTTGTTCCATGCTCCGGCTACGATTCCTGCGCAGTGGGTTCCATGTCCGTGATCGTCCATGGGATCTTTCGTATCATACTTTTCGCCTTCCATTGTGACCCATGCACTGTTGAAGCCGTAGGCTCCTCCCCCCAGCTTTACCAGCTCAGGGTAATCCAGGCCCTTGCCCCACATGTTGTCCTTCAGATCCTCGTGGTTATAATCCACGCCGGTATCGATGATGGCCACCACCTGCTCGGAGGTATCCACCTTCGGTGTAGGGGTATCGCCGCTGCAGGTATTCCAGCCGTCCACACCCAGACCGTAGGTCGTATCCTCGCCCCACTGCAGATCGGTGTAATCTTCGCTTTCTGCCTTTAATATGTAGTTGGGCTCGGCGTACAGTACGTCATCCCGGGCTTCCAGCTCTGCGATCAGTTCCTCTGTGGTAAGGCGATCGGACTTAACCAGGGTGAGGGTTTCCGCCTGGTCCACATCCTGGCCCTCTGCCTGATCCTCCAGCACGTTACTCACATCGGAAGCCACCATCAGTGCTTCTGCATCGTCAACTGCGCTGTCCTTCTCCAGAGTCTGCTCTGCATCCTTCTTTGCCGACGCCTGCTTTTTCGCTTCCTGTGCAGATCCCCCTGTTGTGGAAACGACAGATGCGTCTGCTTTGTAGCATACGATCGCCTGTCCGGGGATGAACTCCTGTCCATCCTCTGTGTCTCCCGCCTTGCTGTCCGCTTCTCCGTCAATGTCTGCCTGCTGTTCCACGGACTGTACCGTTTCCGCATTCACGGGCATATACACTCCCAACGAGCCGACAACCAGGGCCGCTGCAAGAAACCTTGACAACCATTTCTTCCTCATTCTTCGTCCTCCTCTCTACTGTATTTCACGTATTTCTCGCATTTCTCGTATTTCATTCTGTGATCCTGCAGATAAATGTATTCGTATAGTCTTTTCCCTTCTCAGCAGAGTAAACCAGCTCCTTCGCCGTTCCCTGCAGAAGCTTATACGACAGCATATTTTCCGTATCCGCCGGATCAAAGGACTCTCCGTTATACACAGTCCTGATCTCCGCCTGCTTCTCCTTCTCGGAATACTCCAGTGTGATCCTGATCTTCGGATCCTTCAGAACCGGAAGCAGGATCTGTTGAACAAGCTCCTCAAATACCAGATGGATCCTCTGCCTGATCCGCGGTGAAACATCATTCTGGAAGCAGAATCTGTCGATCTCCGCGTCAGCCGCCGGATAATCGAATCTGTCACCGTCTATGGCGATCTCCAGTACCTTCAGTCTGCGGATGAACCGACGTGTCAGTTCCTTCTCCGGATGGTCGAATATCTGCTCCGGTGTTCCGTCCTCATAGATCCCGCCCTCATCCACATAGAATACACGGTTGCAGATGGCGCGGGCGAAGCTCATTTCATGCGTCACGATCATCATAGTCTTACCGGTCTTTGCCAGATCGCGGATGACCGCCTGCACCTCTCCCACCATGGTGGGATCCAGTGCGCTTGTGGGCTCATCCAGCAGGATCACGTCCGGATCCATAGCCAGAGTCCTGGCAATGGCCACCCTCTGCTTCTGTCCTCCGGAAAGCTCATCCGGATACTGGGACTCTCTGCCGGATAGTCCGACTCTCCTTAGCAGCTCGATTCCCTTATCATACGCCTCCTGCTTTGAGCGTTTCAGGATATCGATCTGCGCCAGCATCAGATTCTCGATCACGGTCAGATGACCGAACAGATTGAACGACTGAAATACCATTCCCATTTTGCGTCTGGCCTGTGAAAGGTCATAGCCCGGGGCGGTGATGTCCTCCCCATCCAGAAGGATCTGGCCCCCGGTGGGCCGCTCCAGCATATTGATGCACCGGATCAGCGTGGATTTGCCTGCTCCGGAGGGACCGATCACGGAGATCACGTCTCCGTCGTTGATCACTACATTTACGTCCGTGAGGGGTGTTGAATTCTCGTAGCTTTTCTTTAGATTCTTCAGTTCGATCATTTCGTCTTCACCCCCTTCAGCATGGCGCTCTTCTTCCTGTTCTTCGGATTGACACAGCGTTCGATCCGGTTCACGATCCAGGTAAGAACCGCAGCGAGGATGAAATATATAACAGCCACCGCGATCAGCGGGAAGAATGCTTCATAGGTACGGCTTCGGATCAGGTCGCCCATTTTCGTCAGGTCCTGTACAGCAACATATCCGACGATGGCCGTAGCCTTGATGAGTTCGGTGATGGATCTCTTATAGCTGGGCATGAAATGTGGCAGCGCCTGGGGAAATACCACCCGGAAGAATGCACGCCGATCCGTATATCCCAGGGCATAGGCCGCTTCCGTCTGACCTTTATCTATGGCACCGACGCCCACCTTCAGCATACCGAAGACACCGGCACCAAATACCATCGTAAAGCCTACGATGGATACGGCGGTCCCGGAGATATCCACTCCGCTGAAAATGATGTAATAAAGGATCATGAGCAGCACCACCACCGGCATTCCCTGAACAAGCCAGATACAGAATCCGGCGATTCCATTTGCCACCCGGTTCCCTTTTCGGCAGAGCATAAACACCACGAAGCCCAGTACTGTACCGAAAAGGATGGACAGTATCGTGATGAGCAGCGT
>CADAXW010000095.1:0-1797 GCA_902792005.1 uncultured Lachnospiraceae bacterium | reverse complement strand
GCTGTGGTACGTACCATGAGGACAAATGCCGCGGGATAGTAATCCACAAAGTCCACCGACTCTCTCCGCTCATCGGTCGCTATGATGGATCCGATTCCAATGTCCGCCTTATCCGCCTGTACGGAGGAAAGGATCGCGGCAAATTCCATTCCCGTGAACTCCACATGAATATCCAGCTCCTTTGCCAGGAGCAGGATCATTTCAACATCAAAGCCCTTCAGCTCACCGCCTTCTCCGACGTAGCTCATGGGTTCCAGGGTATCGCATGCGGCCACCCGCACGGTTCCGTTCGTTCCCGGCCAGTCCTGTTCCGGAAGAGTTTTTGCAGCTTCATCCGATCCGGTCCATTTCTTCCAGAGTTCCTCCTTCGTTTCCTCCGGGATCCTGTCATAGGCTGCCTGCCATTCATCCCTGAGGGGACTGCCCTTGGCAAAGGCAAACCCGAAGACGCCGTCCTGCAGGTTCTGCGGGAACAGGATGATCCCCTTGTTCCGGTTCACCGCCAGGGTTCCCACGGCATTGTTCGAAAGCGCCGCATCCGTCTTCCGGGATTTGAGTGCCAGGATCATATCCGGATTGTTGTTATATGTGGTAAACTCCTTCACATCGGGCGCCTTGCTTTTTACCAGCTCCTCGAAGGGCGCTCCCGTCAGCATGGATACAGTCTTCCCGTTCAGATCGGAAAACTCCGTATATTCCGGCGTCTCCTCGCCCTGCTGACCGGCCGATGTGGTCTCTTTGTCCTTATTCTTACCACAACCCGCCAGAACACAGAGCATCAGGATCAGCAGTATCCAAAGACATCGTTTCTTTCGTTTCGTCTGATCATTCAACAATTTTCTCCAGCCTCCAGTTACTTATTCAGCAAATTCATATCTGTTTTATCATCGTAGCATGTTTTACCTGTTCTGTGAAGTAGCCGCGTGACAACGGGGACAGTCCCCATTGTCACGCTGGCCCTTTGTCACGCTATATTCACCCAACTGTTCATGTCCCATTTCGATCAGTTCATCCAGTGTATGCTTTTTAAATCCTCCGAAGGACACTTCTGTATCATTGGAATGCGGAATAGGTATACTCGCTCATATTAATCCTTTCCGGTGTCGTCCATCGGCATTACACAACTTCTGAAAAAATCTGCTGCCCCTTCTTTTCCAAATACTTTTTCAAGCACGGAAGAAGAGGGATTGCCTTCATTTATCATTTTGTCCCTGAATGCTGACAGACCGGTCAGATTATCTGCCTTTTTTTCAGCCCTTTCGATCTCACGTTTGTAGGCTTTGACCGATTCGATGATCATGTCATGAAGCACAGAATCATCAGAACAGGATCCACACTTGATAAGCGAGTAGGGTGCTCTTTCACCAACATACCAATGAGGCCTCTCCTTGTACTCATTAAGTTTGTTATACGAGTCTCGTACTTTGACAAGCTCCGACATTTCATTATGATCCGATGTACAGTCATAGTACTCCACAAATACAGTCCGCTTTTTCCCTACAGTCATTATATCAATTAAAAGATATGGTACAGATTTTCCCTCGCCGGGCATGAAAGAGACCGTTAAAAGCTCCATCCCAAAAGGGGTTTTTGTGTGCATGGTCATGAAGTGGCCAAAGTCCTTTACCCGGAACCTTCTGGTACGGAATCTCATAAGCTTTATGCGTTTTGGATAGCAAAAGCTGGCATAATTATCCTTCGCAACGGCACAGGCTGTTTGTCTGCTTAGAAAAGTTATGGTTATTTCTTTTCTGATCGAAATCAGGTCCATCTATCGTTCCCCCCTCTACTATCTCA
>CADAXW010000094.1 GCA_902792005.1 uncultured Lachnospiraceae bacterium | reverse complement strand
CTTGGTGCAGTACTTCTTGGTGGTGTGATCTTCTTCGCAGTACGTTCCAAAAAGAAATATGACGAAGAGTAACTCGTAGAGCAGGATTACATTTTCATGATCGCGGCGCAGACCGCCGCTCCGCCTGTGTAGGGCAATACCCGTGGAGGGCGATATTGATGCGACGCTTTTGGATGAAAATGAATATTCTGTATGAAAAGCTGATGCTCTTCCTTTTCGTGATGGCTTTGTTGGTCGTTGCGTATGGGCTGTACGATACCTGGTATGTTTATCATCATGCCTCGGATGACAGCTACCTCCGGTACAAACCCACAGCAAGTGAGGGTGTGCCGGAGGATGCGCCGATCACAGACGGAATGGTGGCATGGCTTACGATCGATGATACGAATATCGACTATCCTGTCATGCAGAGCGACGATAATTATCGTTATCTGAATGAGAACCCTTATGGAGAATACTCCCTTTCGGGAAGTATCTTCCTGGACAGCCGGAATGACGGCAGCTTTGGCGATCCGTATTCCATCCTTTACGGACATCATATGGAATACGGGAAAATGTTCGGCGCGCTGGATGATTTTCTGGAGCCGGCATATTTGAATAGTCATACCCACGGCGAATTGATCGTGGGTCGAAACGGGGAGAAACGCTATCAGCTGCGGGTCTTTGCAGCGGTGCGCGTAAATGTATTCGAGGAAAGTGACATCTTCGAGCCGGATGTGAAGGACATCCGAGGGATCATCCGAAAGCATGCGATCACGCTTCGTGATATGCCGGAGGAGGGGAAGAAGATCCTGGCACTTTCTACCTGTACAGAGCCCGTATCAAGAAACCGACTTATCGTCTTTTGTGAGATCATGGAATGAGTCGGAGTATATGCCGATCATGTTAATCCGAGTGGTACATGAATCGATTGATTGGAGAAGAAATGAAATATTCCAAAAGAAATACATTTCCGATCTTTCATCTGACATATAGAAAGAATCGGGCAGTGAGCCTTGTGCTCCTGTGCGGTGTTCTTTTCGTGTTGTTCATTTCTCCCTTGTTCTCAGTTTCCTCCATGGCGGCAGAGGTGTACAAGGCCACAGCTGTGGAGATACCCTTTGACTGCAGTGTCGGCGGTGATACAGGTAGTACAAAGTTTCAATTTAAGATGGTTCCCGAAAATGCGGAATCTCCCGTGCCTTCGGAAGAGGTGGTAACACTGGCTTCCGGTCAGGGGACGTTCCACATTTCCGTGCAGGAGCCCGGCAGCTATAAATATCAGATCTATGAAGTGCAGGGCACGGAAAAGGATATAGTCTACGATAAGACCGTGTATGACGTGACCGTGTTTGTTTCGGACGACATGAAGGGCGGCCTTCTGGCAAATGTGGCCGTGACCCTCAGCGGTACGGATGAAAAGCCGGACAAGCTGGAGTTTGTCAATTCGTCCACGAGAGATACCACGGAAACCACGGAAGAGCCGAAGAAGCCTTCCGGTGATACAGCCAAGACAGGCGACGATACTCCGCTGGTACTCCTGATCGTTCTCTTAGTTATATCTGTCACAGGGATCGGCCTGATCCTCTGGAGAAAGAGGCGTAGTTCCAGGGATGACAAGGGTCGGGAGTAAATAGACTGCGGAAGAAATAAAACATTTACCGGAACTGTGAGAAATACGAAGGAAAGGAGGTCCGGATTTCATGAAAAAACCCATAAAGACAAGACTCATAAGTGGAATCACAGCATTTTCGCTGATACTGACCTCCATGTTTGTTCCGCT
The DNA here is from genome assembly GCA_902792005.1 of uncultured Lachnospiraceae bacterium. Lineage (GTDB taxonomy): Bacteria > Bacillota > Clostridia > Lachnospirales > Lachnospiraceae > Eubacterium_Q. The sequence goes on along the minus strand of CADAXW010000094.1, from coordinate 1,393 downwards.
GACTTCTTACGGTGAAAATGAAGTGCCGGATACCAGCATCAGCACGGAGGCTTCCGTTTCTGCCGGAGAAGATGGAACGGAGGGCATTCCGAGTGTAAGCGGTGTGTCCGGTGAGGAAAGCACGGCTGCAGGTGTAACCGGTAGTACGGCGGAAGCGGTCGGAGATGGATCAGATGGAAGCACATTTGTTGAAGGAACAACAGAAGCTTCTACCAATGCGAATGATGGGGTTGAAGGTGATACAGAGCTTTCGACAGAGGATACCCAGGAAACAGGTACAGAGGCTGAGAAGGATTCGGAGGAAGGGACGACCTCTGAAACCGGAACGGAAGAGACAACCGGAGCGGATCTGTTTGATGGTGCAAGAAAAGCCCTCGAGGAGGCAGAAACCGTTGATTATCGGAATCTGTCCTTCAAGCTGTACCCGGATGAAGATGATAAGGACAAGACAGTCACACGCTGTACCCGGATGAAGATGATAAGGACAAGACAGTCACACTGACCGGCTTCATGCCGAAGGATGCAGAGGCATCTGCAGAGGAAGTGACCGATGAGCACGTGGATGATGCAGAGTTGATCGACGCAGCGGAGGAGAAAGAGGCTGGTGCGAAGACAGGCACGAAGGCTAAGGTAAGTGCAGGTGCGAAGGCCGCAGCCAATACAGGCGTGACAGAAACAGACAAAGCTCCGGCAGACAAGACGGACAAAACACCGGCTATTAATGTTGAGACGGAGACCGTGGTTATCGCGGCATATGATATCACCATCATGGATGGAGATGAGGCTTACCAGCCGGGTGAAGAGCATCCTGTTTCTGTGAAGATCATAGATTCACGTATATCAGCATCAGCGGATATCTCCATCTGGCATATCCATGATGACGGAACAAGAGAAGAAATCAAAGACTTTACTCTCGGAGAGGGTAAGGTTACTTTCGATGCCACGGGATTCAGTGTGTATGAGATCGCGAAAAAGAAGCTGAACGGAGTCGGCTGGCAGAATATTCATAGTGTAAGTGAATTGATCGCTTATGGAAGTGACGGGATTGTTATTGGAAATTCTGGTGGATTTCGTTTTTCAGGCGATGAATATATTGCTCCCAATAGTAATAATCAAAGAAAGGGAATTAAGAAAGAAAAAGCAGTGTTCACATCTCCTGATAGTGACATGAAGTATTACTTTGAATTGGTTGAAGGAACAACAGACCATTTCTATGTATATTGCATAAAAGCAAATCAAGGCGCTGATGAGAAATGGTATATCCACCATGAAGTGTCAGATACTAATGAGAATATTACAAAGAGCTTGAGGCTGACGAATGTCGAAACGAACAAGACTGCTTTCACAATCGAACAAACAGCAGAAAAGGATATATTTACAGTAAAGTCCGAGA
>CADAXW010000093.1 GCA_902792005.1 uncultured Lachnospiraceae bacterium | reverse complement strand
CGTAATCCATAATTACTGTGTTTGGATTGTATAATCCGAAAAATAATTTTTAAAAGAATTTTTCGGGGTTGTTGTGGTATTAAATTGTGAAAGAACAATTTGCCTTCTTCCCAGGAATAGATCTTAGGAATAAGAGCGGAGAAGGAGGGATTTGAACCCTCGCACCGCTATCAACGGCCTACTCCCTTTCCAGGGGAGCCCCTTCAACCAAATTAGGCGAGCGGAGAGAATGGGATTCGAACCCATGCGCCCTTGCGGACAAACGGTTTTCAAGACCGCCTCGTTATGACCACTTCGATATCTCTCCAGATGATGAGCTATCAAAAGTTCATACTGATGCTCGGCGCCGAAAATAGCGCAAAAAAATTACGCCGCCGTGTCCAGCGGCATTGACTATCTTATCAAAAGGATTCCCTATTGTCAACAGTTTTTTTAAGAAAAAACCAGGGTAAAAGTGCATGAAAAAATGCCCGAAATTACAGCACTTTCGGGCATTATTACAATGCCTTTTTCAAGCAGCCACATCTTGCGGTCTTATAAAAAACGAAGTCTATATCTAGTCTCATTTTCCTTCAGGCACACCTTTTTTCGAGAGAAGAGCCTCCGCAATAACCAGATCCTCAGGCGTAGTGATCTTCAGGTTGCTATAGGCCCCAGGAACTATGTAAACCTGTTTCTTCAAATACTCCTCCACGAGCATGGTATCATCCGTTATCCCGGGTCTCGGATCCTTCCGAAATGCCTGATGCGCAGACACGATCACATCCCTTTTGAAGGTCTGCGGTGTCTGCACCTGATACATGCCGGAACGATCTGGAGTATCAATGCCAAATCCGTCCTTCACTACCTTAATAGTATCCTTAACAGGAACTGCAACCGTACATGCCCCGTGAACCTGCGCTGCCTCCACAGAAGCACGGATCATTTCCGGGGTGACCAGCGGCCTGGCGCCATCATGGATCATGATAATGTCCTGAGTTGCCCCATCCTCAGAACCGTCCAAGTCTGACGGAACAACATCCCGGCATTCAGCTCCCGCCGCCAGAATGCCCTGCCAAACGGAGTCAAACCGTTCCTTGCCTCCGACAACAATTGTCTCAACCTTCGTGAGCCCAAATCGCTGAACCAGTTCCTTCTTTGCATATTCAACATCTTCCAGGCGGGTGACCAGAACGATCTCATCCACCACCTCAGACTGCTGGAAGGCCTTCAGCGCATGCGCCACCACAGGCATTCCACAAAGCTCGATATACTGTTTTGCCGTACTGCTGTTCATCCGGCTTCCGCTGCCGCCTGCCAGCACAATCGCTGATACCATAAACCTGTCTCCTCGTATACAATACTACGTGTGGCAGCATACACATTTACCACACATCTTCTTGGCCAATACATTTCCCTTTGATTATCCTTTGATTTTTCTTCGGTTCTCCTTCGGCGAATCGATATGCCTCAGATCAGTTCTCCGTGAGTTCTGCTATCTGGAGTTTTGCTTCCCGGATCAGGTCCGCCGGGGCCAGCTCGATCTGACAGCCCACACGGCCTGCACTTACGAATACCGTATCGTAGTATTCCGCGGTCCAGTCAATATAGGTAGGAAATGGTTTTTTCATTCCAATGGGTGAGCATCCCCCGTGAACATAGCCCGTAAGAGGAAGCAGTTCCTTCTGCTTGATCATGCTGATGGCCTTCTCGCCGCAGGCCTTTGCTGCCTTCTTCAAGTCCAGCTCTGATGCCACCGGGATCACAAAGACGTAGTACTGTCCCGATTTCGCCTGGGTCACCAGAGTCTTGAACACCTTTTCCACTTCTTCTCCCAGGATCCGTGCGATCTGCTCCCCTGAGAGGGTCGGGTCTGCCTCATACGTATGGCTCTGATAGCCGACGCCCGCAGCATCCAGAAGCCGCATTACATTTGTCTTTTCAGTTGTCTTATCATTATTCTTCATATAGATTCATTCTCTTTCCGGAGATCACGCATCATCTGTCTCCAGCGATTTTATCAGTTTCTGAATTCGGTTCCAAACGTGCTTCTTATCCCCACTCCACTGCGGCGCGACCAAAAGCCGCTTATCTCCGTCTCCGGTGAGCCGGTGGATCACCACGTGTTCCGGGATCACACGAAGGCACTGCTCCAGGATATCCAGGTATTCATCCTCCGACAAAACCTGTACTTTCCCTTCCCGATACTCCTTCTCCAGATCTGTTCCCTTCAGCACATGGAGAAGCTGCAGCTTGATTCCTGTGGCTCCGCCATCGCAGACATAGCGCACCGTCTCCAACATTTCCGGAACCGATTCTCCCGGAAGGCCCAGGATCACATGGGTGATGACCTCGATGCCTCTGCTGCGCAGTTCCTGCACAGCCCGGTCATATACCGGAAGGTCATAGCCCCGCCGGATGTAGGCAGCCGTTTTCGGATGGATGGTCTGGAGCCCCAGTTCCACCCATATCGGTTTGATCCGATTCAGCTCTTCCAGCAGATCCAGCACATCCTCCGGCAGGCAGTCCGGCCGCGTTGCGATGGAGACTGTCACAATGTCCGGATGCTGAACC
>CADAXW010000092.1 GCA_902792005.1 uncultured Lachnospiraceae bacterium | reverse complement strand
TTGTGGCCAAAACTGTTATTCATGCAGGAGAAAGAATCACGCCATCAATGATATGCGTTAAGAGAAATGATATAGGACTGAGTGCCAGAAATTGGGATCTGGTAGTTGGTCAGATTGCGGATAAAGACTACTCTCCGGATGAAGGAATTGTATTTTCTGCTTTGAGGGAATGATATAATCGAATTACTAGCCCCACCAGATAAGAGCCGAAAAATAAATAGGATAATTGATTGATTCCAACAGGAAGAAGGCAGATCATATATACCAGAAATTCAATCAGGTTATACCGGTTCAGCGTTTCCTCCTCCTGCAGGAATGCAAGGAAGGGAACGATAAAGAAGATCAGATTGTAACCGCCTGCGCCGCCTCCGATCAGCAGCGAGAGATAGGTGATGAGAAACAGAATCTGAGAATTCTTAAGTGGAATAACAGGTTTCCCGTTTCGGCGAATCATGAGTGCGATCAGTAAGAAAAGCCCCAGGATCAAAAAGAGAACGAGATACCAGGGAATGCCGGACCCTGAGCCTTCTGCGGCAGAAGATGTTCCTTCGGAACCACCGATGCCAAATACATATTTCAGCCAGGGAAGGATGCTGGAGGGACCCTCAAAAACAAAGGTAGGAAGTACCGTAAAAAGAACCGCATAGAGGATGCATCTCCCCGCAGCAGCAAACTTCCGGTCTTTCAGAAGCAGAAGACCGAAGATGCATGGATACAGTTTAAGACCGAAGGCTGCGGCCAGTGCAATAAGCGCCAGCTCTGACTTCAGTTTGTTTTCATCGTTATAATGCTTCACGAAGTAGAAGGTGAGAACAAAAGTAAGCAGGATCACATTTCCACGTTCGATTGCTGACATGGTGCCTGCCGAGAAGGTAAGACAGAATGTGAGCAGGTAGGAATGCGTACAGGAATGGATCATAACTGCAATGGCGAACAGAGTCAGGATCAGGAAAAGGAGAAAGACCATCAGCGCGGACTGGGTGAGACGAAGGTCATCCCGGGTTCCGACGATCCCCTTTACGGCATCGTGTGTCGCAGGCCATGCGGACTTCAAAGAGTCCGGAATAAAGAGCGACAGGATATAGAAGAAAAGGTTCGCCAGTGGCGGATATAGAACATGATACTGATCGTAGGGACGGCGTGTGCCTACCTCGATCATGGAATTAAAGAAGTCCATGCCGGTGTCATCCGGATCCGGGAAGAAGAATACCTGGAAGAGCTTCCCGTTGGAGATGAGAAGCGCAAAAACCACGCTGACCAGTGTGATCAGCGAAAGAAGGATATACATATGTTTTGTTTCTTTTAGCTTTTGTTTCATGATAATCCCCCAGATAATCTCAACAAGAGTATTTTAGAACATAACATGGGATCATGTAAAGTATGAACGGATAAATAGTTGGGAGCAAATAGGAGCAGTTAGGAACAGTTAGAGATTGTTAGAAAAACCAGGGAGGACCGCTTATGAAGATCAGACCGAAAAAGGCGTTACTCATCGGACTGGCATCCACGGTTTTGTTCAGTGCCTCAGGGTGCGGGACAAATGGGAACGAGACCACGGAGAAAAAGCCGGGTATCGTCACGGAGGATAATGAGCCGGTTGCGGTTTATGGACCTCCTCCGGATCTGACAGAGGAGAAGTCGGAGAAGAAAACGGAGAAGAAAACGGAAGAAAAGACAGAAGCTCCGAAGCCCATCACCACGGAGGACAATATCCCTGTGGATGTATACGGACCGCCGGAGGACTTCTGATATGACGAAGGATGAGATCAAGAGGGCGAACCTTTGCTCTCTGGCGGATTACCATGAGAGGCTTCGTAAGGAGCCGCAGCTTCGGCAGCTCTTCTTCGAGTTGACACTTCGTTGTAATGAAGCCTGTTTTCATTGCGGAAGCAGCTGTGCTGCAGATCGGCCGGATGGACTGCCGCTGGAGAAACTGAAAAGTATCCTGGATGAGGTGAAGGAGAATTTCGGTACAAATGTGAGGATCGCGCTGACCGGCGGTGAACCCCTTCTGTATCCGGACTTTTTCGCGTTCACTGAGTATATCCATCAGCTTGGATTCCGCTGGGGCATGACCAGCAACGGAACACTGATCACGAAGGAAGTGGCAGAGCGTCTGCGTGACACCGGAATGTATGGGATATCGGTCAGCATCGACGGATTAAGAGAGACACATGACCGGTACCGGAACTATCCCGGAGGTTACGATCAGGCTATGGCCGGGATCCAGAATCTCATCGATGTAGGCGGCGTTGAGGCCATCATGGTGACCACGGTGGTAAACCATGAGAATATAAGGGAGCTTCCACAGCTTTTCGACATCTTTGACCATATGGATATCAACGAGTGGCGTCTTACGGGGATCGAGCCCATTGGACGGGCACTGAACTTTCCTCACATGCTGCTTACGCCGGAGGACAACAAAAAGTTGCTGGATTATATCCGGGAGAAGAGGGAACAGA
>CADAXW010000091.1 GCA_902792005.1 uncultured Lachnospiraceae bacterium | reverse complement strand
TTCTTCTTGTCTCCGGTAGCGATGAGCTTTCTGATGCGCTTGTTGTAGACGATGCTGTTCGCATGACCGATCCGCAGAGATTTCGACACCTTCAGGAGTTTTTTGTCTGCCAGCCGTATTTTGGCGATACGGATCTCAACGGTCTTGTTCCCCTGCTTATCTCTGCACCTGTACTCAAAGCACATATAGAGATACTTGCCATCAGAGCAACTCCCCTCGCCGATATCATGGTTCAACAACTTCTTCCCGGCTTCCTTTCGGATATCCAGCAGCTTGCCTCCCTTTTTCAGAAAGCTGACCCTGCCTTTGGCCGATCGCTGCATCCACGAAGTGGTCCAATGCCCAGAATAAACAGGCCCCTTCTCCGTCCGGCAGACCGCACGCACCCGAACACACCAGGTGGCAGGCTCCTGAACCTGGAGATGGATGCCTCCGGCACCAGCCTTAACATTGATGGTCCTGGCACCCCTCCAGAGCGCACTCCTGGCATACTGCACCTGGTATTCTTCGGCAAAAGGTACCTCCTCCCACTGCAGGAAGAGGTCCTTCCCTGTTCGCTGCACCCTGGTGAGTTTCACGCCAGCCAGTACAGATGGGATCTCTTCCTCCACTGGGATCTCTTCTTCCGCCTCTTCAGGAACTATCTCTTCGGAGGCCTCTACTACCGGCTCCTCCGTATCCTGTATCTGCTCTGCAGCAGTCTCCCCCAAAGGCGCCTGCGGCTGTGCCTCTTCCGCCCAACATGCTCCAGGGAGCAGAAATACCCCTGCGATCAGCACTGCCAAAACCATATACTTTCTGTTTTCTGACATTCTTCCCATAAATACTATTCTAACACCCTTAAATTATAAGCCGATTAAACAATATCGTATTCCTCCTGAAGGATGTTGGACAGGATCGTCTCGCCCCACGAGTATTCCGAAAGGAACTCCCCGGCAAACTGATCTCTAAGTTCCATGTTCTTCAGTTTCCAGGAATAGTAATCGCAATCGAACATATCCGTGTTGACCATCTGTCCTCGTGCGGTGGAGATCAGCAAACCACCCAATCCGGCACTTCTCAGAGAGGACCGGAGCCTGCGCAGGGCATTATAGTAGACGGTCATGTTCTCATTGCTATACGGCCTGTTCTCCCATATGATGCTGTAGATTTCCTCATTACTGATCTCTTTCCCCTGCCTGGTAACGATCAGCGCCAGGATCTCCTTTGCCTTTCCTGTAAGGTTGATCGGAATGTTGTTCTTCCTGACGGTGAACCTTCCAAACGTCTGGATATAGACGTCTTTGTTTTGTCTGGTGGCGAGGATCCTGATCTTCTCCATCATCAGCTTCAGGGTCTCCCTGGTGTACGGCTTTATGAGATAGTAGTCCCCGCCGATCTCGTTGGAATCCCGGATGTACTCATCGTAAGCCGTTATGAATACAATAATAACATTACGCCTTATCTCTCTCAATTTCTGAGCGAGGGTGATCCCATCCATGATCGGCATCTCAATATCCAGAAACGCTACACTTACCGGATCCTTCTCCATGTAGGCAAGCGCCGCTCTGGCATCTTCGAATTTCCCGACCAGGTTGAGATCATCGATCCCCTCTGTCAGTCTTTCAAACTTCCGCATCATCAGCAGTTCGTCATCAACGATAATCGCTTTCATCTCTCTCCTCTGTTTTCGGTATAGATACCGTCACTTTCGTCCCGATCCCAATCTTACTCTCTACTTCCAGGCTCGCCCCCATGACCTTCTCCAGTCGAAACTGGATATTTCTCAGGCCGGTCGAGTCCCCTTCTCCGATCCTTTGCCTCCTGTAGTATTCCTCCACATCGAAACCTACCCCTGTGTCCTCGATCTCAACGATCCACCTGTCCGCCCTTTCTCTAGTCCGAACGTATACAACGCCGCCTTCCGGTCCTCTTCCATAGATGCCGTGGCGGATGGCATTCTCTACGAGGGGCTGAATGGTCAGCGGCAGGATCGAGAACCGGGTGACCCTCGTATCGTATTCCATGCGAAGTTTGTTTCCAAACCGCATCTTCTCTATACTGACATACGCTTTCACATTCTCCAGTTCCTGCGAGAAGGCAAGCGGTTCGTCCTTTGTCATGGCCCTGATGCAGCTTCTGAGGTGGACCGTGAAATACCCCAGCAATTCCGAGGCGTATTCCGGATCCATCAGAATCACCTCCTGTATGGATCCCAGGGCATTGTACAGGAAATGCGGTTGCATCTGGCTTGTGAAATTCCGGATCCTGCTCATGCGGAGGGCCTGTTCGAGCTGCTTCTTCTCCTGCTCTCTTTTCTGTTGCTCGGTCAGGTCGTAGATCACACAAAACATGTGAACATCGTCTGTCTCCTGATCTTTATATAGGTAAAACACTTCACGGCAGGGCAGGATCCCTCCTTCTTTTGTGCTGATGGAAAACAGCACAGAAGCCCTGAGGGTTCCACCGTAAAAGTGATTCAGCAGAGCCTCCGGAGAGCCGACCTC
>CADAXW010000090.1 GCA_902792005.1 uncultured Lachnospiraceae bacterium | reverse complement strand
GAGAAACTCTCGGCTTTTGTACACTCGTTGTTAGCGCTAGATGGAAAGGCTGCATCAATCTACGCAGAGATAAAGGAAAAGTATCCAATCGTTCTGACAAGAGATATGGAGAAAGCAAGACGGTGGCTTCATGAGAGGGTACGGGGGTCGGAAAGAACGGGAGTTTTGATTACAAAGGAATCCGCTAGATATAAGCCCCTGGGCGTACATGTGTTGCAATCAGGAGATGAGAACGCGGTGCACTGGTTCCTTGAGGATAAGACGGATACAAGATCTTCGAATTATCTGGAAGATGCAGCAACCGAGATTCAGGTGCAGGGCTTGGAGCTTGATTATACATGTCTCTTGTGGGATGCGGATATGCGTTACGAGAATGGAGAGTGGCATTTCTATAAGTTTAACCGGAAGTGGACAGAGCTGATCGATAACACTGAGTCAAGGCATGAACAGATGAAGTATATGCTGAATGCGTATCGTGTATTGCTTACCCGGGCAAGAGCCGGAATGGTTATCTGTGTACCGGAAGGGAATGATCATAAGACGGCAAGTGGGTTTTGGGAAGACAGTACGAGATTGCCGGAGTATTATGATGGAACGTACAGGTATTTGAAGAGTCTGGGATTAGAAGAATTATAATCATGTGAAGGAGGTACAGTAGCATGAAATGTCCAAGATGTGGTGGTGATATGTCCAGTGGTGTTTGCGACAACTGCGGGTTTCCTGTGACGAGGAGGATTGTCTATCCTAAACCAAAGACGAATTTGTCAACCGGTACGAGGTATGATCAGGTGGGAATGATGATAAGAAATATGAATCGCTGAGCTGGGGATTGAGCAGAGGATTAAGCAGGAGATCGAGCAGTGGATCGATGTGAGAAAGGATATACGATTATGGATTTTACAACCGACATTTTCAAGCAGTTTGATAAGAAGTGGGCGCTGCTGACGGCGGGGAGCATGGAGAGGTTCAATACCATGACCATCAGCTGGGGTGGGCTTGGTACGCTCTGGAGCAAGCCGGTGGCTAGCGTGTATGTGCGGACGTCCAGGTATACGCATGACTTCATGGATGAGGCGGAACATTTTACTGTCAGCTTCTTTCCGGAGGAGTTTAAGAAGACGCTGGGGGTTCTGGGATCGAAGTCCGGACGGGACATGGACAAGATGCACGTGGATGGGCTGACAGCGGTGGAGGCCGGGGACAGCGTTACATTTGCGGAGGCGGAAGTGACGCTGCTCTGCAAGAAAATGTTCCGGCAGCAGCTGGATGTGGCGAATATCCCGGCGGAGATCGTGAGCCAGTATTACGACGGGGATGCGCCGCATGACCTGTATATCGGAGAGGTTGTGGAAATCCTGTAGGCCGCGCAGCAATATATCAAGGCAGTTGGTTCAGAGGAGTGAGTGAGGAATGAATATTCAGATTTTTGGTACGAAGAAGAGTGCGGATGCGCGGAAGGCGGAGCGGTTCTTTAAGGAGCGGGGGATCAAGTTTCAGTACGTGGACCTGAAGGAGAAGGGGCTCAGCAAGGGTGAGCTGACGTCCGTGATGCAGGCGGTTGGCGGGCTGGACAGGCTGATCGATGAGAAGGCGAAGGATCAGGAGACGGTGACGCTGCTCCGGTATATCGCCGAGGAGGATAAGCTGGAGAAGGTGCTGGAGAATCAGCAGGTCCTGGTGCAGCCCATCGTGCGGAACGGCCGGAAGGCGACGGTGGGATACCAGCCTGACGTGTGGAAGAATTGGGAATGATTGGGAATGATTATTCCAAGGTGAAATATGCGTTTATTCATAGCAGTTTTATTTGAGGAGCAAATGTTGCGTGCACTGACGGAGTACCAGAAGGGATTCAAGAAGATCGGTGTTATCGGGAATTATACCAGGGAGGAGAATCTGCACCTGACGCTGGCTTTTGTCGGGGAGTATGGGAATCCGGATGAGGTTCTGGATGCCCTGGAGCAGGTGGAGTTTGAGCCTTTTGAGATCCGGCTGGACGGAGTCGGGAATTTCGGAGATCTCCTGTGGGCCGGCGTGTCCGGTGAGGAGAAGCTGGCTGTTGTGGCGCGTCGCCTCAGACATGAGCTGGCTGAGGCCGGGATCCCATTTGATAAGAAGAAATTCCGGCCACATGTGACGCTGATCCGGAAGGCGAGCTACCGGACGGGGCAGAAGCTGCCGAAGGAACCGCTCCGGGCAGAGGGGATGACGGTGAAAAGGATCTCCCTCATGAAGTCCGAGAGAGGAAAGAACGGGATGGTGTATACCGAGATCGGGGCAGTGGAGTGCGAGTGAACCTGATGTAGACGGTAGAATGATAGAAGCCCCGGCACCGATGGATGCCGGGGCTTTGTACTACAGAAACATGGCCATATAAAGGGGCAGAGTGATGATACCTTCTTCGCTCTCGCCTACATTTCCGGAGATGAACTTGTATGAAACTTCGATCTCCGGATTTCTTTTTTTCAGCCACTTGAGTGAGGTGGCTCGAGTATTGCCGCTCTTTACTTCAATGGGGATGACCCGGCCTTCGGACTGGATCAGGAAGTCAATCTCTTTGCCGGTTGTTTCA
>CADAXW010000089.1 GCA_902792005.1 uncultured Lachnospiraceae bacterium | reverse complement strand
CAAGCTCTGTCAGGATCTCCCGGGCCAGCTCCGCGCCCTTATGCGCATGGTCATCATAGGATCCAGATTTATACGCATGAAGATCATGCAGCATTGCAGACATCGCTGCAAGCTCCGGATCCAGCCCCCGCTTCCTCGCCAGCATGGTAGCCGCAAGGGACACCCCATAGAGATGATTCACCGCGCTGATCCGGTCCTCCGGATCCTCCATCTGCATCAACTGTGCATTTACATACTTTCTCAGATCCTTTAATCTGCTCATAGCCACCTCCCTGTTTTAACCTTCTATGTCCTGCTTCTAAAATCATGCTCCCTGGGCCATTTATCCCGGTATCTTCATCCCCGCACCAGTGCTGCCAGTTTCTTGCCGCAGATAATACCTAGGATACAGCAGGCTACACTGAGCAGGATATACAGCCCTGCAAGCACATATGACTTGTTCTCCAGCAACTGATAGGCCTCCAATGAAAATGTGGAAAATGTAGTAAACCCACCGCAAACTCCGGTCTTCCAGAAAAGCACTACATTCTGAGAAACATCCTCCCGGTCTGTGGCAAAGCCCACTACAAAACCGATCAGGATAGCACCCAGAATATTCGTGACCAACGTCAATACCGGAAAGGATGTCTTAACCGGGATCAAACTGATCCCATACCTACCTACAGCACCTAAAGCCCCACCAAGGGCCACAAATAGAAAGCTCATGATCTTACTCCATATATGATATAACCATCCAATTGGATGATCAAAAAAGATATATAAATTATATCACAATAGAGAGTTGCACAAAACAGAATTTGACGCCGACCAGGTAATATCCACCACCCGGCCGGCGCCACAAAAAAACCCTTCACTATCACTAATCATCCCTATAATACAATTAGAGACTATAGCGCAAACATTCACCGCCTTCTATGCCCGTTTCACAGACTAGCTCCACATTCTGCCGCTACGAGTAGCAATCCCTGTAGAGTTCCTTCACGTACTCCGGCGCATTTTCCGAAAGCCATACCTTCAGAAGTCCGTTTTCTACCCTGGCCCTCAGCCACGGTGCCAGAATCTTTGAGATTTCCTGTTCGCGAGTTGTTGTAAGTGTTCCCATATTGATCACGCTCCTTATTCGTCTTATTATCGTTTCTGTTTCTTTGGATCATTTCATACCGGTATCATGATTCACGTTTTGAACTGTATTGACCGGCTGTACCGTTGGTTGAGAAACCGGCCGATCATTCTGCCCATATCCTAAGCCTGCCATACGATGCACTCCAATTTCGATCACATCAGAGCTCTCAACTAGCCTTCGGCTGTTATATACTCCTTTCTCTCATCCCATTCCTTCTGATTTAGGTCCCCGAGAGACCTCTAATATAATATCTGCTCTGTCGAGGCGCCTCCCGTCAGGCGCCGGGTTCCCGCTGACTATAGGATACATGATATCGTGTCCAAAATAAGGAACAGCAAAAACCCAGTATTCACAGGCGTTCCGAGTATCGTTCCTCGAATCCCCTTGTAAATACTGGGCTGATTTTACATGTATTCAAAAAGTTCAGCATTTATATGCCACGGATCATCCTTCCTTTGCGTGTTTCTATCTGTTGCTTTATCCTGAAATGTTATAACGACTTGTAAGCATCCTTCAACGCCGGATACAGCTTCCGGAAGGTCTGATATCTCTCCTCATACCGTGCGACCAGCGTCGGATCCGGGATCTCCTGTCCTGTCACCTTGACGACAGCCGCTGCCGCTTCTTTTGTATCCCGGAACACTCCGCAGCCTACCGCTGCCAGAAGTGCACCTCCCAGCGCCGGTCCTTCCTCGGACTCGATGGTCTCTACTGTGAGATTCATGATATTGGCGATCATCTTTCGCCACAGCGGGCTCTTTGCCCCACCGCCGCAGATCTTTGTTTTCGTGATCCCCAGTCCGGAGCTACGTGCAACCTCCAGGGAATCCCGAAGGCCGAATGCGACGCCCTCAAGCACCGCCTGCAGCATGTCAGCCCGGGTCGTGTCCATGCTCATACCAATAAATGCGCCTCTTGCCTCCGGATCATTGTGAGGCGAACGCTCTCCCATAAGATAGGGCAGAAAATAGACATGATTCTGTCCCAGTGCCTTGTCGGGGTCACCGATCTCCGCCTGGGCTGCAGCCATATCCGGATCCCGGAGGATATCCTCCATCCACCATTTATTACAGGAGGCTGCCGAAAGCATGCATCCCATGAGATGCCATGCACCGTTGGCATGCGCAAAGCTGTGCAGTGCATTCTGACTGTCTACGGAATAAGAGTCGGATGCAATGAAGATGGTCCCACTGGTTCCGAGGGAGATATTGCAGTCTCCATTTTCAACGGTTCCTGTTCCGATGGCTGCCGCTGCATTGTCTCCTGCGCCTGCGATCACGCGGACATCCTTACGAATACCCAGATCTGCTGCAATCTCCTCCTTCACCGTTCCTATTACTTCATTAGTAACGCCGCACAGCTCGCACATTTTCGGAGACCATTTCCGATTCTGAACATCGAAGAGCAGCATGCCGGAGGCGTCCGATACATCCGTGGCGTGTACGCCGGTAAGACGGTAAGCCAGGTAGTCCTTCGGAAGCATGATCCTGCGGATCCGCGCGAAATTCTCCGGCTCGTGCTTCTTTATCCAAAGCAGTTTCGGAGCCGTAAAGCCCGCAAATGCGATATTTCCGGTTTCCTTCGAGATCACGTCACGACCGATCTCCCGATTCAGATAGTCGCACTCCTCACCGGTCCGTCCGTCATTCCAGAGGATTGCCGGACGTATCACTTTGTCACCTTCGTCCAGTATCACAAGCCCGTGCATCTGCCCGCCAAAGCTGATGCCTTCAATCTTATCCTCAACTCCGGAGATCAGCTCCCTAAGTCCTGCTATACTCTGATCATACCAGTCATAGGGGTTCTGCTCCGACCATCCCGGTTTTGGGAAGCTGATGGGATACTCCTTCGAAACCGTTTTCAGAATATGACCCCTCTCATCCATCAGTAGCAGCTTTACCGCCGAAGTCCCAAGATCGATCCCCACAAATCCTTTCTCCATGTGTTTCCTCCTGTCTTTCTATGTCGATTCCACTCCACGATGATTTACCTGTAACATATCATCAAATCACCGACTGCGTCAACGATTCCATGGAACTCATTTCGTTATTTTTCCGAAGATTTATGAACGCGACACCGCGCAAAAAAGAGCCGCCCCTGAGGGCGGCTCCATTGTTACCAATGCATTTCTGCACTGAGCCTTATAGGAAGTTAACAATCTACCCCATACATATGGCGGAGGACCAGGCGTTTTGCCGTTTCCTCTCCGAACATGCC
>CADAXW010000088.1 GCA_902792005.1 uncultured Lachnospiraceae bacterium | reverse complement strand
TGCCTGAAATGGCGGAAATAGATCCCTGCTTCCCTGGCTTTCTCAAAGATCTCGACAGCCGGAATGGTCTCATGCTCCACAAAGACAAAATTCGCCGCTGACGGGATCACACGGAAGCCGAGTCCTTCCATCGCTGCAGCAAAGGAATCCCTGGTCCGGATGATACGTTCTACCGTACTGCGAAAATACTCCTCGTCCTGTATCGACGCACATCCGTACAGAATGGACGGGCGGTTCATGGTATAGGAATTGTAGGAATATTTGACTGCCTGCATGGCATCGATCAGTTCCTTCTGACCTATGGCATATCCGATCCGGAGTCCCGCCATGGATCTGGACTTTGAGAAGGTCCGTACCACCAGCAGATTATCATACCGGTCTACCAGAGAAAGTGCAGAACTCCCCTCCGGTGCGAAATCGATATAGGCTTCGTCCACGATGACAATACTGTCTTTATTGGACCGGATGATCTCCTCCACGGAAGACAGCTCCATGAGTCTGGCCGTAGGTGCGTTTGGATTCGGGAATACCACTCCTCCGTTTTCTTCCTTATAATCCTCCGGAAGGATACGAAAATCCTCCGTCAGCGCCTTTGTCCTGTATGGTATTTTATAGAGCTCCGCCCAGACCGGATAGAAGGAATACGTGATATCCGGAAAGAGGATCGGCCGTTCGGAATTAAAAAAAGTAAGGAATGACATTCCCAGTACATCATCACTGCCGACACCTACAAAAACCTGCCCCGGTTCCACTCCATGGTAGGATGCTATAGCCTCTACAAGATCCGAAGCTGCCGGATCCGGATATTTTCTGAGAAGATCCAGATCCTGAACGCAGGACTTCACCTTGTCGGAAGGACCGTAAGGATTCTCATTTGTATTCAATTTGATGACATTTTCATCTTTCGGCTGTTCACCGGGTGTATAGGGTTCTACCGCCCTGACATATTCTCTCCAGTTCATTTTCTTCTCCATTTGTCATTTCTTCTCAAATTCGATATCTGCCTGAATATAATTATCATCCCGGGCTATGATCTTTCCTTCCTTCCGGTCATATGCACATTCATAATAGACATCGTCCTTGATGAACTGTACCGTATCCTTCGTAAAGTTGACATCCACCTCTATGGTTCTTACATCCGTATACGCGGTATCGCCCGTCGAACCGGAAGGATCCCTGTTCATGGTGATCTTCGCCTTGTCCCCGTCGATCTCGATCTCGGCATACAATCCGAACACAGAGAAATCATCCCATACATAGGTCCCGTTTTTGGATGAGAACAGCCCCAGCTGCCAGCAGGTGATCCCCGCACCCACGAGAAGGACCGCCGCTACGATCCCCAGGATCCGGCCTAAATGCGATCTTTTCTTCAAAGGCGGGACTGCGGACGGAGCGGGCTTCGGTGCAGGTGTGTACTGTACCAGATACGGATTATAACCCGGCGCACCATATCCGTCCGAGGGTTGTTCCGGTGTATACGCCGTCCCGAAAGCCGGTGGCTGCTGCCCGTAAGACGGCTGCGGTGCGTACGGTGTCTGCTCCGGTGCTGCCGATGGCTGCCCGTAAGACGGCTGCGGCGCGTACGGTGACTGCTCCGGTGTTGCCGATGGCTGCCCGTAAGACGGCTGCGGCGCGTACGGTGACTGCTCCGGCAAGGACTCCGGTTTTTCATCAAATGGTGTTCTTATCTGCTCATCCATGATCGTTCTCCCAAAAACAGGCGGCTGTGCCAGCCGCCTGTCGATCGATTGCTATTTCTTAAATGTCATCTCCACTCCACTATAGGAAATGGTAATTTTGCCTGCACCTTCGTCATATGTACCGCTGATACTCTGTCCGCCACCGGTAAATGTAACTGTGCTTCCGGAGAAGCTGACATCGCACTTTGATTCCTGGCCTGCCATTGAAAGAGTTGCAGTACTGCCGGAAACCTTGATCGCAAATTTGCTGGTATCCAGACCAAACGTTGCCAACTGATCCTCAGTGATCTCCTGACCGTACATCTTTGCGCTGTTCAGCTTGTAGGTACCGTCGTGGCCGCCACCGCCGAATACACCAAGCACCCACATGATAACGAGCGCTGCTACTACGGCAACACCGGCTATGATCCCTATGATCAGACCGGTATGAGAACTCTTCGGTGCAACAGGAGCCGGTGTCGATGCCGGAGCCTGGGGTGCGCCATACGGATCAGCATACGGATTCGGATCGTATCCACCATAATTCTGAGCTGCCTGCTGAGCTGCCTGCTGTACTTCCACATTTGCCGGATCTGCCCCAAACGGATTCGACGGTGCCGCATTTCCTCCTGCCATAGAGTATCCACCCTGGGATGCGCCTGCAGCAGGTGCCGGAGCTCCACAGACCGGACAGGAAACGGCGCCTGCAGGTATTTCTGCTCCACATACATTACACTTCATTCTTTTTCCTCCATCCTTTACGAAAATGAATACATTAACGCATTAACTATAACATAAACGAATTCAGATTTCACTACCTTTTTTATTCAGTTTTCGTAATATCGGTATATTTGGAGATCAGAACAGATTCTTTATCTTGTCGATCCCACCGCTTATGGCATCACCTGTGAGTTTTGCCTTGATCCCGGCGATCGCTCCGTTCACCACATCGTCCGGCAGATCGACTCCCGCAACC
>CADAXW010000087.1 GCA_902792005.1 uncultured Lachnospiraceae bacterium | reverse complement strand
TATTGAGGCCAGAGACGGGATCAATCTGCATGGTTATTACTTGGCTGCTGAAAAGAATTCCGAGGAGGAACCAGGGAAGAAACTGGGAAAGGAACCGGGAAAGGAACCGGGGGAGGAAGCTGGGAAGGAACCAGGTGAAAATCTGGGATTGAAGTCTGACATGAATTCCGGAAGAAAGCTCGCGATCCTGCACCATGGCTTTACCAGCACGGCTCAGGATAATATGGTTCACGCCAAGTTCTTCCATGATGAGGGATATGATGTCCTGCTTCTGGATCTTCGCGCGCATGGAAAGAGCGGAGGAAAGTATGTAGGGTTTGGTATTCTGGATCGTTATGATACGCTGGAGTGGATCCGTTACTGTGTGAGGCGTTTCGGTGAGGATGTGAAGATCGTTCTTTTCGGTGTCTCCATGGGTGCTACCACGTCTCTTATGACACTGGAGTTTGAGGAGGCGCAGAAGTACGTATTTGCAGTGGTTGCAGACTGCGCATTTACCTCACCGGGAGAGATCTTCGGGCATGTGATCAGTGCGAAATATCATCTGCCTGCCAAGCCTGTGATCAAGCTGAATGGTCTTTATTCCAGACGTGTGGCAGGATATACATTTGATGAGTTCAGTACCCGGGAAGCACTGGCAGGAAATCAGGTTCCTGTTCTGCTGATCCACGGGCAGAAGGACAAGTTTGTACCCCTATGGATGGCAGAGGATAATCTTAATGCCTGCTGTTCCAAGAAGGAGCTTCTGGTGGTTCCGGAGGCAGGCCATGGATCCAGTGTTTTTGAGGATCCGGACCTTTACCAGGATGCGGAGAGCCGATTCCTGAGAGAGGCCCTGGAAGAGGAGGCAGAGCGGGCCTGAGCAAGAGTGCAGGTCTGAGCATGCGAGAAAAAGCCTGAGCAAGAGTGCAGGTCTGAGCATGCGAGAAAAGCCAGAGCAGAACAGGAGGGAGACAGGAAGGGAATCTGAAAGGAGCAACAATGAAGAGATTTACGATCAACGGCGCGGTTGTTCAGGCATATCCGCTGACAGCGGCCCAAAGAGTGCATTATTACACGGTGATGGCCTGCCAGAGGCATGAGCTTCTGAACATAGGTACCGGCTTCTATCTGGAGTATCCGGACGCAAATATCGACAGCCTGAAGGAGTGTATCAAGGAGGGGTATCAGAAGTTTGAGTCCATGCGCCTCCGCCTGACGGTGGACAAGAAGGGCGCGTACTGGCAGTATCTGGTGCCCACGGACGACCGGGACATCCCGGTGGTGGACTTCTCCTTCTGGAAGGAGGAGGATGCTCACAATGAGATGAAGCGGTGGACCACCATTCCCATGATGCCGGACGGCGGACCGCTGAACGAGATCAAGATCATCAAGCTTCCCGGCGGCTATGTGGGGATGTACATGAAGGTGCACCACATGACCATGGATTCTTCCGCCATCATCCAGTTCTACAGCTATGTCCTGAATCTCTACTGTCATAAGAATTTTGAAAATGTACCGGCTCCCAGGGAGCCTCGCAGCTACCTGGAGCAGCTGCAGAAGGATCTGGCGTATGATGCCGGAAGCCCGCAGATGCTGAAGGATCAGGCATACTGGGAAGAGACACTGAAGGCACCGGAGCCGCTGTTCAGTACATTTAGCGCGAGGGATCGTCTTCAGGAGCTTCGGGATAAGATGGGTAATCAGGAGCTTCGTTCCTGCTTTGTCAGCGGAGATATCACGGCGGATATCCGGATCTATGATCTGGAGGGTGAGCCGTCGGAGCGTCTGGCGCAGTTCTGCAGAGAGAACAGAGTGCCCATGGCGGTGCTACTGATGCTGGGACTTCGTACCGTCTTCTCAAGGTTTGCGGGAGGACAGACGGACATTTCCGTGAAGAATGCAGTCGCCAGAAGAGGCTCGCTGAACGAGCAGTTAAGTGGCGGGACGAGGATACATTTTTGGCCGCTAAGAACGGATATTGCGCCGGAGACTACGTTCCGCGAGGCGCTGGCCATCGTGCAGGCGAAGGAGAATTCCCTGCTGCGGCATGCAAACTATGATCCCATCCGGCATATGGGGCACATCAATGAGGTCTATGGGTCGCCGATGGGCTCGTCCTATGAGTGCACGACGCTGACCTATCAGCCCATGAGCCTGGCGGGCACGTCGCAGGAGATCCCGAAGATCAACTACAAGAGCAGATGGTATTCCAACGGTGTTGCGCTGCAGTTTATGTATGTGACGGTGATGCACCGGCCCACGGACAACGGGCTTTCCTTCAACTTCGAGTATCAGAAAAATGAGGTTACGGAGGACGAGATCGAAAAGCTTTATTACTACCTCATGAGAGCCATTTTCCTTGGCGTGGAGGATCCGAACCGCACGATTGGCGAGATCCTTGAGTGGATGTAGACCACGAGAAAAGAGCGATCTTTGGGTTTGTTTGGGAATACAGGAGGTACAGAAATGCTTGATAAGATAAGAGAAATCATGGTTGCATATGTAGATGTTGACGCGGCATCCATCACCGCAGACTCCAGGCTGGGAGAGGATCTGGGCCTCACATCCTTCGCCGTCATGAGCATGATGGGTGACTTTGAGGAGGCCTTTGATATCACAGTGGATGAGTCCGAGCTCACCGGGATCTTCACGGTGGGGGATATTATGAAGTATATTGAGAGCAAGCAGTAGACTGGTGTGAAATGTGCGCTAGTGTAGCGTGACAA
>CADAXW010000086.1 GCA_902792005.1 uncultured Lachnospiraceae bacterium | reverse complement strand
TTGCGGAACAGCATGATGCCGCGAACCATATCGTTCAGACTCTTGTAATCGAAGGGCCTGTGCTCGACGAAGCGGCCGACACGCCAGCCCTCGTCCACATCCATGGCGATCAGCGTCGTATCGATCCCGGCATCCTCCACGATCTTCTGCATGATGGTCTCGCGTCCACGCTCCACCAGCGCCTCCGTGCCAACGCCCGGATGACGATAGACATATCTTCCGCCGCGAAGCCGGAAGGAAAGAACTACATTTGAAAGACCGGCCTGAAGCGGCACCAGCTCCTCGATGTCCGATTCCTCGCAATCAAACACATCGCAAATGTTACCGACAACCTTCTGCCGATCCTCCTCGGTGAATAAGCCACCTGTTGTTTGTATAGCCTGCATTGCATTAACCTCAACAAATTTGATAGAATTATTATAGCAATCAAAGTGTGAGTTGTCTATTGTTAGAAAAATGGTGAGGAAACAAAATGTTGCATAGTCCCCGGATAAATACGATAAAACTGAATAACCTTCTCTATCGTGGTGCCCTGGCTTTTCTCTGCCTGCTTCTGATCTCACTTCTTTCCGGATGTGGTTCAAAGAAAACCGGGGAATCGACGAATGCAGAAACAGACAACTCTTCGAACGCCGGGGAGTCCAGTGCGGATAGCAATCCCTCTCTCCTCGCCTCCACTGACGACCTTAATCTGAGATCCGATGACTCGGAACATTATTCCTTTGAGTACGGTGGAATCACATACACCGCAGAGTTCCAAGGTAATTCCTGGCGGATCTATGACTCCTACCGAATCATGAATCATGAGGACATGCTGCTGATCTGTCAGGCCCTGACCGCAGAACATCCCATTCCAACCGCAGACGGAAAAGGAAACAGAACCATAGAGGATCTGGCCCACGAATGGGATCAGCACAACTTCGCTTTCACGCTGCTTCCGGAAGGATCCGAATGGAAGGAACGTGCACGCCATGTGGATCTGAACCCGGAGGATCAGGGGAAAGAGCTGATGGACTTCGTCCTTGGGAATGAGCAAGAATCCGCCTCTTGACTCTATATCGCTGTAGCGATATAATTAAATCAGGAGGTGAAGCATATGATCTTATATCATGGTTCCGACCACATCATCGAAGTCCCCGTTCATAACGGAAGCAAACGAAATAACGACTACGGATATGGATTTTATACAACGGAAGAGGCTGAACTGGCAAAAGAGTGGGCCTGTTCCGATAACCGTGACGGGTATTGCAATCGATACGAAGCAGACCTTGATGGGCTCTCCATTCTAAATCTAAACAGTCCCGACTATAACATCCTGAACTGGCTGGCTATCCTTACTAAATACAGAACCTACTGGCAACGCGGAAGCATAGCAGATGAAGCAAAAGCCTATCTGCATGAAAACTTCTTCATCGATCCAAATGGATATGACGTTATCATCGGCTATCGGGCAGATGACTCTTACTTCTCATTCGCCCAGGATTTCGTCTCAGGCGCGATCTCATTGGCAAAGCTTTCAGAAGCCATGCATCTGGGCAAGCTCGGCGAACAGATCGTCTTTAAAAGCAAGAAAGCGTTCACGCATCTACATTTTCTGGATGCCGAAGAAGTGCTCGCATCTGTCTATTATGAAAAAAAAACCAACCGGGACAGAGAGGCCAGACGCGCCTATCGCAGCACAAAACGATCTTCAGACAGAATCAACGAACTGTTCATGATCGATATCATGAGGGAGGGAATAAAGCATGAGGATCCACGCTTACGATGAACTATACATTGACAGCGCTCAGTATATATTGGGTCATGCCGTTGACTTTGCTGTCATGACATTGGAGCTCGAACCGGATATGTTCGGCAAAGCGTTATCGGTTGCTCCTGCAGCCATACAGTTTGCCGCGGGAAATCCCCGCTATGTTGCCGGTATGAACGGGTGTGAATTTGCGCGCCTTGTCCTGACAGAGACGAATACGCGGTTCACAGATACGGAAGATATCATGTATCTGGACAAGAGCCCTGAATACTGGGCTGGCTGGGCTTTGGCTTACTATCAGTGGATCTCCGACCGTTCCTTCATGGATATCCTCCATGCAGTCCCATTATCCGAACTCATTAAAATGTATCCTGTTTTCCATGAAATGGATATCTCCCGCTTCGTAGAGCAAATGGACCGCCGAATGAACGAAGCCTACCCTGCAACACGTCTGAAAACCATGCGTACCAACATTGGTTTCTCACAGGTCAAACTCGCTTCGGTTTCCGGAGTTGCTCTGCGCCAGATCCAGCTGTTCGAACAACGCCAACGGGATATCAACAACGCTGCCGGTATCACGCTGCTTCGTCTGAGCAAAGCCCTGTACTGCCGGATAGAGGATCTGCTGGAACCCACCTATGACAATGAAGCTGTGTAAAACAAATAGACGGCCTTCCTGGCCGTCTTTGTATTTACGTTGTATTTAGGTCTTATTTTACAACCACCACCGAAAAATACCCTGTTTCATCCGGTATGGAGTGAACATCCGGATACACTCTCTCATCCGGCATTCCACAGTTTTCTACCATGTAGGCTTGTCTTTGATCTGCGATCACGTGCTCTTTTATCTCTTTCAGTTTGCTTCCGGCCTTCAGTATTACAAGTGTCCCGTCAAAGTCACAGTACTCACCGGATGTGATCTTTACCGACTCGTAAAAGGTCGAGTAAAACTCCGGATCACCCAAGGTCAAAAACGCTACGTTTTTGCCGGAGGAAAGTGGGCGAATCAAATGTTCCGCCGCTTCCTGATGCGCCTCAGACAGATCTTCTTTTCGCATCGGAAAGTCCAGCAGCAGAAGTTCTTTTGCGACTATCTCAGGGCACGCCTTTGCTGCGATCTGATACGCGAGGCCGGGGCTACCGTGGCTTGTCGGACACGCGATGCATTCCGCGTCTTTCATCGTTTTTATCGCCTTTAATGTCAGAAGCTCCGGATCCCCGGGCCCGCAGATATAATCCTGCATATCTCCTCTGCCGCATGCCCGTCTCCGAAGGGCTGGTAGGCGGGGTCGATGGTCTGCTCCCTGGAGAGCTTCTCCAAAATGTCGTTATGGTCGGCCTTGCAAAGCTGATTGCGGTTGCCCACCATGGTTTCTGGCCAGACCACGTAGTCCAGGACGAAGACGCACTGCACGCCGGCGTAGAAGGCCTCGCACTGAAGCCCGCCGGAGTCGGTGATGATCTTCTTCGCATTCTTCGTCAGGTGCACGGAGTCGGAGTAGCCCACCGGCTGGGTAAGGATCACATTTTCGAAGCCCTTGTCGCGGCAGATCCGGTACGCGCGCTCATGGTTACGGGGATGGACCGCGTAGATCGTGGGCGCATCCAGGCTGTTGGCCGCCAGCAGGATCTCCGTCAATGGCTCGTCGCTGTAGGTGTTCTCCTGCCGATGGCAGGTCATGTAGTAAAACTCCGCGGGAACCTCCACGGGGTTGCCTGCAAAATCAAGGATGTTCGGATGGTCCCAGGGCTGATCCGCAAAATGTAGGAACGAGTCATACATGATGTTCCCCACGCAGTAAGAACGGTCGCCAAGCCCTTCCCGCTGCAGCTTCCCAAGCGCATCCTCCGTCGCGCAGAAGTTCAGGGTCGCGATGTGGTCCGTGGTGATGCGGTTCACCTCCTCCGGATTGTCCAGGGTGCCCAGGCGATTGCCGGCCTCCACGTGGAATACGGGGATCCTGAGTTTCACCGCCGCCAGGGCCGCTGCCAGAGTGGAGTTGGTGTCGCCATATACCAGAAGCGCATCCGGCGTCTCCTTCTGGAGGACCTCCTCGATGGCAACCAGCATATTTGCGGTCATCTGGGCGTGAGTTCCGCCGGAAATGCCCAGGTTGTAGTCCGGCGCGGGGATACCCATTTCACGGAAAAAGATGGCTGACATATTGTCATCAAAATGTTGCCCCGTGTGTACCAGTATCTCCTGATGTTCTTTCCTGAGAGCCCTTGAGCCCGCAGCCGCCTTGATGAACTGCGGTCTCGCTCCCACAACTGTTACGATCTTCATATAATCTCCTGCTAATCCTGTATGTTCTATGCCATAGCGCGCCTTCCCAGCGCGGCGCCCTGGCTCGCATGTCTCCTGACGCGCGCACCTCGGCGTGGTTCCTCGGCGCCCCCTTATTTGTTCAGGCACACGCCCTTGCTGTTAAACCGGTACACCTTCGATCCGATCTTCTTCTTTCCCGTCGCCATAACGCCGTTCTTATCGAAGTAGTACCACTTGTTTTTGATCTTCTTAAACTTCTTGGTCACCGCACCGTTCTTGGTGAAATAGTACGTCTTCTTGGACACGGTCTTGAAACCGGTCTGCATCTGACCCAGCGTCTTTTTCTCCGGGCTGAAGTAGTACTTCTTCCCGGAGATGGTTTTCAGTCCCGTCACGGGCTTGCCGTTTACGTAGTAGTACCGCTTGCCGTTGATGGTCTGCCACTTGGAAAGAAGCTTGGGAATGATCACCTTCTTGGTGAGTTCTTTACCGCAACGATCGCAGACGCTGTACTTCTTGTAGCCTGTCTTTGTAGTTGTTGCTGCCTTGGCCGGTATGATCCTAGTCTTATGTCCCAGTGCCGGAATGATCTTCTGCGCTGTGATCACTGTCTTACATACGGAGCAGTGGCTTCCGTCTGTGAGACCTGCCTTCGTGCAGGTGGCTGCATAGCC
>CADAXW010000085.1 GCA_902792005.1 uncultured Lachnospiraceae bacterium | reverse complement strand
AACAGCACTCCATCCTGGACGTGTTTGCAGCGATCCCGCTGACACTGTTCGGGTACTACGTGGCCTTCTGCCCGCACAAGAAACGGAAGAAAGTGTGACGAAGCGGCAGTGTGACAAAGGGGACAGTCCCTCTTGTCACGTTTTCCCAGGAAAACGTGACAGAGGGGACTGTCCCTTTTGTCACACCCTGCAGCGGCCGAAGATGCCAGCACGGCTCATTTGTCACACTTTCTTCCGTTTTTTGTGCGGGCAGAAGGCCACGTAGTACCCGAACAGTGTCAGCGGGATCGCTGCAAACACGTCCAGGATGGAGTGCTGTTTTACAAAGACCACGGAGACCGGCACCAGGATCGCTTCCAGCCAGATCAGCACCATGGCGGTCCTGCTCTTTCGGAATCGCTTGGAGGCCATGGCCGCGAAGGCCACGCCGAAGCCGGAGGTAACGTGCTCCGACGGACATACATTTGTATTATGATCCAGATTGTAGATGGCGCGTGTCAGCCATGTCAGGAAGTTGTCCCGGGGGAATTTCTCCGGCCACATATCCTGTCCGTTGGGCCATATCGCATAGATCAGGAGTGAGATGCTGAGGGTGA
Organism: uncultured Lachnospiraceae bacterium; assembly: GCA_902792005.1. Lineage (GTDB taxonomy): Bacteria > Bacillota > Clostridia > Lachnospirales > Lachnospiraceae > Eubacterium_Q. The sequence continues at coordinate 2,382 of CADAXW010000085.1, read as the reverse complement.
CGATGAGGTACGTCATCAGCTTTTTAAACACCGGCACCTCGAAGCCTGCGGAGTAAAGCACCATCAGGATCCAGAAGGGATACCAGATGACATAGGGTATGATAAACCATTCATTGAAGGGGATCTTATCATCCAGTGCACAGTGGATCACCGTGTATCCGTTATTGGCTGCCAGCGTCTCGATCAGGAAAAAGAGTACAATATACACCGGCCAGAAAAGAATCAGGAATAAATGTCGGTATTCCTGCTTTTTGATATCCTTGAACCGAAAGCCGTAGTAGGCCCAGTCCTGTTTTATTCCCTTCCACATCTTACTTCTGCTTCTCCAGATAATCTACAATATCCTGGACGATGGTGAAGGTCGCCAGTTCTTCATCGGGGATCACGATCCCCTTCTCCTCCTCCAGCGTCATAAGCAGCTGCAGGATGTCGATGGAGTCCGCTCCCAGATCATCCTTGATCTTTGACTCCGGTTTTACGATGGAGCTGTCTTTTAACTTCAGCTGCTTCACCAGCAGCGCCTTAACTTCCTCAAACATACTGTCTCCTTCATTTCCATCTGCGCATTTCCGTCTGCGCAATTCTATCTGCACATTTCTACTCGGTGATACTTACTCCTCCCGGAACGCCGCATCCTCCATGATGGACTTCCGGATATTTTCATTCATTTTGCTCTTCACCATTCGATAGGCCTGATCGACACAGACACGGACCGCTGCCCGGTCACTGCTTCCATGGCCCTTTACGATGACCTTCTCCGTTCCCAGAAGAACGCTTCCACCGTAGTTCTGGTAGTTCATGAATTCCTTCTCCTCCATGAACATTTTCTTCATGAAGAGTGCTCCGAACTTATATTTCTTTTTTGAATAAATGTCGGTCTTGATCTTCTTCAGCAGCTCCAGCGCAGTGCCTTCCACCGCCTTGCAGAGAACATTTCCGGAGAAACCGTCACAGACCACCAGATCGTAGTCGCCGGACAGGAATTCTCTTGCCTCCATATTTCCGGCGAAGTTGATGCTCTTTGTGCCGCTGAGAAGCTGATATGCCTCTCTTCGGAGATCATCTCCCTTTTCATCCTCTTTGCCGATGTTCAGAAGTCCGACTCTGGGGTTCTTCACCCGGTAGGCTCCCTCCAGATAACGGCTGCCCATGATGGCGAACTGCTGGAGCATTTCCGCGGATACATCCACATTTGCACCGCTGTCGCAGATACCCACAACGCCGCCGGCCATGGTTGGAAGTATGGGGCAGAAGGCAGGTCTGCGGACTCCCTCGATCCGGCCGATGCGGAGTGTTGCCGCTGCAACCAGAGGTCCTGTGGCTCCGGTGGAAACCAGGGCGTCCACATCCTCCATTTCCCGCAGCATCCGGATGGATCTGATCATGGAGCTGTCCTTCTTCAGACGAATGGCGTCGATGGGCTTATCATTTCCGGTCACCACATCCGGGGCATGTACCACCTCGATCCGCTTGCTGGTCACGTTTCGTTTCTCCAGCACCTCACGGATGGAAGTCTCATCCCCCACCAGTATAAGCTTCAGGTCTTCATGTTTTCGCAGGGTAAGGATCGCTCCCTCCACATTTGCCTCGGGACTGTTATCGCCTCCGAGACAGTCGACTACTATCTTCATTCTTTCCCCCTGATCACTTCAGTTTCTTGATATAGGCTCTGCGACGTTTATGCTGCACGGCCTTGAAACGCTTCCACTGATTCTGGATGGCGTAGTTGTCTTCCATATTCAGATTCGTCTCTGCATACTCGATGCCGTCCTCCCGCAGCATGCGCATCAGCTCTGCCGCGATGATGGAGTTGATCCCCCGGTTGATATATTCCGGATCCACGGCGATGAGCCCCAGATCCAGGATCTTCGGATTCTTTATATCGCGCAGGAGCCGCACCAGCGCTGCCGGCGTGAGATGTCCGTAGGACTTCTGCATCGCTCTGGAAAGGGACGGGAAGCAAAGTCCGAGACAGACCATCTTCTCGTTCTCATCCAGGATCACGGCGATATGCTTCAGATCGATGATCAGCTTGAAGTTGTCCATCATCATCTTCTTCATGTTCTCCGTAAAGGGAACCGTCCCATAAAGATCCTTATAGGAAATGTCCAGCAGATTGAAAAACCGCTCCTGATACTTGTCCAGGAAATCCTGGGTGGAGTCCGCCTCACCGAAATGCAGGTTGTAGCGCTTCATCACAAAGTCCGCCACCTTCTGCAGGGAATCGTCCGCATCCTCCGGCAGATAGATCTTGCTCTCGATCCAGTCGACCTCCTTCTCATACCCCAGACTCTCGATCAGCTCCTGATAATAGTCCGCATTGTACTGCTCTTCAAATGTGGAGAGCTCGTGGAAGCCTTCGATCAGAAGTCCCTCTCTTTC
>CADAXW010000084.1 GCA_902792005.1 uncultured Lachnospiraceae bacterium | reverse complement strand
CTTTCTGACGAAGAAATGGAGAAGCTTATGAAGGAATATCCGAACGATTATCAGAAGCGCATTGAGCGTTTGTCCGAGTATATGGCATCGACCGGCAGGATCTACAAGAATCATCTGGCCACGATCCGCAGCTGGGCGAAGCGCGATGAGGAGAAGGCCAGACCGGCAAAGCAGTACGATCATGGCAATTATCAGTTTGCCGCCGGAGAGAGCTTATGAAGGAATTCATGGATAAGCTCTTTGACCAGATGGAAGCGAGATCGGAGCCCAAAGAGGGGGAATATCTTGCGGAGGATGGGCTGCTGTATTGCGAGAAGTGCCATACCCCTGTCCAGTGCCGGCGCATGATCTTCGGAAAGCTGCGGACCCTTCCCTGTACCTGCAAATGTATTGCGAGAAGTGCCATACCCCTGTCCAGTGCCGGCGCATGATCTTCGGAAAGCTGCGGACCCTTCCCTGTACCTGCAAATGCAGACAGGAGGAAATGCAGCGCCAGAAGGAGGAGACGGAGGCCAGAGAGCGCATGATGCGGATCCAGAGGCTGAAGTCCACCGGGATTCAGGAGCGGCACCTTCTGGACTGGCGTTTTGATACGGCAGAGGATACGGAAACCATCCGCTGGGCAAAGAATTATGTGGAGAACTGGAAGCAGGTCAGGGCCGAAAACCTTGGCCTTTTATTATGGGGTGATGTCGGGACCGGCAAATCCTTTGCGGCTGCCTGTATTGCCAATGCACTTCTGGAGCAGTCAACGCCGGTCCTGATGACGAACTTTTCGAAGATCCTGAATCAGATGGGAACGATGTATTCGGAGGAGCGGTATCAGTATATCGCTTCCTTCAATCACTATCCGCTGCTGATCATCGATGATCTGGGCATTGAGCGCAGTACCGAATATGCCAAGGAGCAGGTGTATGCAGTTGTGGATGAACGGTACAAGGCCAATCTGCCATTGATCGTTACCACCAATCTGACCATCAGCCAGCTGAGGAATCCGGAGAGTGTGGCGGATGCCCGTATCTACAGCAGGATCCTCGAAATGTGTACGCCGGTGCATGTGGGCGGTTCGGACAGACGGCAGAGCGTTGGACGGGATAAGCAGGATCTGGTGAGACACGTGCTGTTTCCCGGGAGAGGAGGCCTGGAGCGATGAAAGAGATTGGGGGTGAGGAGGAATGCCGAGAAAGGGCGGAAATCCGTTCCTTAGCGGATACGAAGAAATCTTCTCCGGCGTCCGGGACGGCCCAGACGTTCAGCATGAACGGGTGCAGCAGATACCGCTCTCTGAACTGCATCCCTTTGAAGGTCATCCGTTCCGGGTGGTCGATGACGAGGAGATGCAAAAGACCGTAGAGAGCGTCAAGCAGTATGGTGTGCTGACTCCGGCGATTGCAAGACCGGATCCGGATGGAGGGTATGAAATCATTTCCGGACACCGGCGGATGCGGGCCTGTGAGCTTGCAGGAATCGAAACGCTGCCGGTGATCGTGCGGGATATGGACGACGATACCGCCATTATTTTCATGGTGGACGCCAATCTTCAGCGAGAGCATATCCTTCCCAGTGAGCGGGCATTTGCGTACCGGATGAAGCTGGAGGCAATGAAGCACCAGGCTGGGAGACCGTCAAAAGAAAATTATTCCCAAGTTGGGAATAATTCCGGGAAGACATCAAGTCAGGAAATGGCGGAGGAATTAGGTATCAGCAAGAACCAGATATTCCGTTTTATCCGTCTCACTGAGTTAATCCCGGAAATCCGTGACATGGTGGATGAGAAGAAAATCGCCTTCAATCCGGCGGTGGAGCTTTCCTACCTGAAGCCGGAGGAGCAGAAGGAATTCCTGGAGGCGATGGATTATGCACAGACTTCGCCGTCACTTTCCCAGGCGCAGCGGATCAAGCGGATGAGCCAGGAAGGGCAGTGTACGCTGGAGCAGATGTGCGATGTGATGAATGAGCTCAAGAAGGATGATATGACTACAGTTACCATATCCCACGACGTGCTCCGAAAATATTTTCCAAGGTCATATACACCGCAGCAGATGCAGGACGTTATCGTAAAGCTCCTGGATCAGTGGCAGAAGAAACGAAACAGAGATCAGTCAAGATAGGAGGCAGACCTATGTGCTACAGAAACGGTTATGGCTGCTGCAGCTGCAGCCAGGAAGACAGCAAAAACAAGAAATGCGAGAAGGAGAACTATAAGGGTATGACACATCAGGATTTTCAGGAAGCGGTGAAGGTGCTGGGGGCGATTTGCGACATGCTGGAGGATGAAGAGGACATCTGTGAGGAAGAACCGATTCTCATGATTGCAGTCACTCCCGGTAAGCCACCGATTCTGATCACAGAGGACGAGGCGGAAGAGTTCCTTCCCTGTTTCGGCGAGGATGATGTTATCGAAGAGGCTCCGGATGTGGAGCTGGTCATGAGCTACGACAGAAGACTTCTCTTCACTGTAGGAGATCAGAAATATCTGGACGGTCCGGCGCTCATCTATGACCTTGATGATGAAGGCGATGTCATGCCGGTAACGGCAGAGGATATTTTCCGGGTACAGCAGATGCTCAAAAGACGCACCATGATGGTGACGGAAGAAGGGGAAAAGATGCCGGTGATTTCTCTGAACTGAGGATGCCGGTAAATATGCGGGGAAAGGAGGAAGCTGCCTATGCAGGAAGAGGTTGAGAACAGGACAGTCAATTTGGCCATAACGACGACCAAGCTGTCCTTCCGGTCACTCTATGCTGCCTATATGAAATACAGGCATTATCGTTCTGAAAGAAAAACCGTGAAGGAGCAGAAAAAGGCACAGAAGGCAAAGGAAAGGTCAGAGATTCACGGCAAGCAGAGCGTGAAGGATCTGGTCGGTCAGAACCAGGGCGTTTCCAATATGGAAATCGCCAAGACCGATCTGAAGGGCTTTGAGCGGGTGACCAGGAAATACGGTGTGGACTATGCGATCCGAAAGGATCCTTCACAGGATCCGCCAAGGTATATCGTCTTCTTTAAGGCGAGAGATGCGGATGCACTGACAGCCGCCTTTAAGGAGTATTCTGCCGAGGTTATGCGGAAGGAGAAGCGGCCGAGTGTCCTGAAGCAGCTGAAGAAATTCAAGGCGCTGGTGGCGTCAATTCCGGATAAGGTACGGAATAAGGATAAGGAGCATGCACTATGAGGATCGATACAAAGAACCTGAAGCGGCTGCTCCTTTTAAATTTCCCCTATGTCTTTTTGGGGCTATTTGCCACGAACCTTGGAGAAGGCTGGAGACTGGCCGAAGGAACAAACTCGTCGGAAAAGCTTCTGTCATTTATGACGACACTGCCGGCGGCACTCCAGAATCCACTTCCGAGCCTTCATCCCATGGATCTGCTGATCGGCATCCTGTGCGGAGCGGCACTTCGGCTGGCGGTTTATCTGAAGGGAAAGAATGCAAAGAAGTACCGGCACAACACGGAATACGGCTCGGCCAGGTGGGGAACACATGCAGACATCGACCCCTATATCGACCCGGTATTCCAGAACAACGTCATCCTCTC
>CADAXW010000083.1 GCA_902792005.1 uncultured Lachnospiraceae bacterium | reverse complement strand
CTCCTGAAGCTGACGGGCTGCCTCTGCCGCCATGGTGGTATAGCCTTCCATGATCCAGCCGGGAATTTCTTCATAACCTTCCCAGGAGGTGTCCTGGACAAGTACCCAGCCAAATCGATCCGCGTCTTCTTTGGCTTTCCTGACCGTATCGTCATAATTCAGTTCTGTGATGGAGGCATCGGAGCCCAGCGCCTGGATATTTCGCAGTCGTTCCATGGCACTGCCCTTCGGCATGTAGATTTAGATCAACACGGCCCCCGTGGCCTGTCGATAGATATTATTCAAGGAGGAAAACCAAAATGGCAGTAAAGATCAGATTGAGAAGACTGGGCTACAAGAAGCACCCTGTATATAGAGTTGTTGTTGCAGATTCCAGATCTCCCAGAGATGGCAGCGTGATCGACGAGATCGGCACCTATGATCCGAACCAGGAGCCCAGCGTTGTAAAGATCGATGCTGAGGCAGCAAAGAAGTGGCTCGGAAATGGCGCACAGCCCACTGAGACTGTAGCTAAGCTGTTGAAGCAGGCCGGTATCGAGAAATAACGATCAGGGAGGATTGCAGAATGAAGGAATTAGTTGAGATCATTGCAAAATCCCTAGTAGACGCACCGGACCAGGTCGTGGTAACAGAAACGACCGATGAGCACACGATCACAGTTGAACTTACCGTAGCTCCCGAAGATATGGGAAAGGTCATCGGTAAGAGCGGACGTATTGCAAAGGCCATCCGTACCGTAGTGAAGGCTGCTGCGTCGAAAAGCGACAAAAAGGTCATTGTGGATATCAAATAGCGACAATCTGTCGTGCAATGGTAAAAAGATGGGACGGCTCTTCCCGGCTCCTTATGAGCCGGAGGAGACGTCTCCTTTTCTTTTTCCGTAGCTAAGGCAGGAAAGGCCAAAGAGGTGATTTGGATTGGAACAGTATTTTCGTATCGGAGTGATCACAACGACGCATGCCCTTGCGGGTGAGGTGAAGGTTTATCCCACCACGGAGGATCCCCGTCGTTTTGAGGAACTGGATACATGCTACCTCCTGGACAGAGGGAGTTACAGACCGCTGACCATACGAAGCTGCAGATATTTCAAAAACCTGGTGATCCTGGGGTTTGAAGAGGTCGGGAGCATCGAAGAGGCTCAGCTTCTGAAACAGAAGGAGTTGTACGTGGACAGGGAGCATGCCATTCCGCTGGAGGAAGGTGAGTATTATCTGGCGGATGTCCTGGGCAGTACGGTCACGGATGAAGAAGGAAATGTTCTGGGTACCCTTTCCGATTATATGGAAACGGCAGCCCAGTTGATCTATAAGATAAAGACAGAGAAGGGCAAAGAATTTCTGGTCCCTGCGGTGGATGAATTCATCCGCGAAGTAAATGTTGAGGAGAAGCGGATGGTGATCCGCCCGATCCCAGGAATGATACCGGATTAGAAAGGGGTGTTTTCCCATGGAGTTTCATATCATGACGCTTTTCCCGGATATGATGGATACGATCCTGGGGGAAAGTATCACCGGACGGGCGCAGAAGGCCGGAAAGATCCTGGTGAAGAGTTGGAATATCCGCGATTATGCACAGAATACCTCCAGGCATGTGGATGATTATATCTATGGAGGCGGCCCGGGCATGTTGATGCAGTGCGAGCCCATCGATCTCTGCTTTCAGGCGGTTTGTGAAGATATAAGATCCAGAGATCCGGAGAAAAGTCCGAGAGTGATCTATCTCTCGCCCAAGGGATCTGTGTTTACCCAGGGACAGGCAGAGAGTTATGCACAGGAGAATGATCGCCCGCTGGTCCTGCTCTGCGGACATTATGAGGGGATCGATGACAGGGTCCTTACGCTGCTCGATGCCGAAGAGATCTCCATCGGGGACTATGTACTGACGGGCGGGGAACTGGGAGCTGCCATCATCGTGGATGCCGTGAGCCGGCTCCTTCCGGGAGTACTCGGAGATGATGACAGCGCGGTTTATGAGAGCTTTCATGAGAATCTCCTGGAGTGCCCCCAATATACGAGGCCGGAGGTTTACAAGGGTCTTACGGTCCCGGAGGTGCTGCTGTCCGGAAATCATGCGAAGATCGCACAGTGGCGGTTGGAACAGGCGGAGAAGCTGACGGAGGAACGACGGCCGGATCTGTATCGTGCATACCGGGAGGAACATCCGGTCCCGGAGCCTAAAAAGAAACGCAGGAAATCCACTCCCTCTGCGTGACAGAACCGGAACAGAGTGGTATAATATCTACTAAGTTTTAATGATTGGAGAATCCGAAAATGAAAAAGAGATTGCTTTATGTGACACTTGGTCTGGTTCTTGCAGTCGGTGTGACTGCCTGCGGCTCCAAAGGGGAGGAAGGATCATCGGTAGTGACCGAACAGGCGACAACGGTCTCCCTTCAGGATGAGATCCTGAATTTCGTCGGAGCGGATCTTCCGGCGATCGCTTCGGAAAGAGATGCTGCGGTGAAATTATATAATGATTATTTTTCCGCTACGGACAAGGATTCGGAAAAATGGATGAATACTCTTTCCCAGGAGGCACTTCCCAAGTATGATGCTTACCTGCAGAAGCTGAAGGGGCTGCCCTTTACCAATGCCGAGGTGGGAGAACTGAAGGATCTCTATACAGCCAGCGCGCAGTATCAGAGAGACGCGATCCAGGATGTGGTTGACGCCATCAAGAATGCGGATAATCAGCTTCTGGATTCGGCACAGAAGAAGGTGGATCAGTCCAAAGAGAAGCTTCAGGCATACTATGATAAGCTGAAGAAGCTCTGTGAGGCGAATAACATTTCTCTTGAGGGTATGACAGAGGATCCCGAAGCGAATACGTCAGCAACGGAAGCAGCATCAGCGAAGACAACGGAAGCAGCATCAGAGACCGCATCGGAACAGACACCGGACGCTGCAGGAGAAAACGCAGGACAACAGGCGCCGGATGCAGCGGGAGAGGGCGCAGAGACTCCGGCTCAGGAATAGAGGTTTGATCAGGAAGGAGGTATCCTATGGGGGATGCAAGGATCCTTGTAGTAGATGATGAACCGCGGATGCGAAAGCTGGTAAGAGATTTCCTTACAAAGGATGGTTATCTTGTTGTGGAAGCTGCAGACGGGGAAGAGGCACTGACGCTCTTTATGCAGATGAAGGATATCTCTCTCATCATCATGGATGGGATGATGCCCAAGATGGATGGCTATGAGGCCTGTGAAGAGATCCGGAAGATGTCCAAGGTGC
>CADAXW010000082.1 GCA_902792005.1 uncultured Lachnospiraceae bacterium | reverse complement strand
CGGAGATCGTAAGGGAAATGTGGAAATACACACTGTATGAGAGCAAGGCCAGTAAAAACTCCAGTGAGGCAGGATGGACGCAGTATTACAAGAATACAACCTATGGAAGCTGGAGTGGCTGGACCAGGACTTATGCGGCGGCAAGCGACACCCTGGATGTGGAAACAAAGACAGAAAAAGAAGAGTCGGTAGCGCATTATAAGAATTACAGACACATTAACAGTAATAAACAACGTGTGTATTACAAGGATAAGTGGAGTGATACGCCGAATTCCGGAACATTTACGAGAGACGAATGGTATTCCAAACCGGAGGTTGCCGGAGGGGCGTGGAGTGCTGGAAGGTGGGCCGGATGGAATGGTGAGAGCTTCGCGGGACGGAATCACGACGGAATGGTCTGCTTCCTGGATTACTGGGACTATGCGGATGTGACCTATTACCGGACCCGGAGCATCAATACGACCTATTATTACGAGAGATATGTGGATAAGACTTCTTACACGGAAGTGACGGCAAGCGGAACGATCTCGAATGTGACAAAATGGGTTAGATACAGAGAAAAGTAATTTTGGAGACAAAGCTATGCTGAGGATCATCATATGCGATGATAATACGCAGGACATGGAGCAGATCCATACCTGTGTGACAAAAACATTATTCGACCTGGAGGATATACAGCTGACTGAGGTCCGCGGCGGCAAAGAGCTGATCGCCCATCTGGAGCAAAAACCGGATGGGTGCGATCTGCTCCTGCTGGACATCGGGATGGAGCCGGTGGACGGCATGCAGGCGGCGGCCTATATTCGGGATCAGAAGCTGGACATGGACATCATTTTCATCACCAAGTCCACGGATCACGTGTATAAGGGGTATCAGTACAGGGCCTATGCCTACATCCTGAAGGATCATGTGACGGAGGAGCTTCCCCAGGCGCTGACGCGATATGTGGAGGAGATCCGGGCCAGCGAGGCCTACATCAATGTGGTGACCGGAGGAGAGAAGCAGCGGGTGCCCTTATCCAGTGTGCTCTATTTTGAGAGCAATGGACGGAAGCTGATCCTGCATCAGAAGAACGGGGAAATCGAATTCTACGGCAAGATGTCGGAGATACAGGAGGAAATGGAACAGCAGGGCTTTGTCCGGATCCATCAGAGCTATCTGGTTTCAAGAGATGAGATACGGATGATCCGAAGGGATTCGGTCATCGTCGGGGAAGTGGAGCTCCCGGTCAGCAGAAGATATGCGGAGCAGGTGAAACATTTGCTTGATTAGCGCCTTTTTTCATGAGAGAAGGAGAATGTTATGGATAAAAATGTAACGGTTACCCGGAGTCTCGCCATGAACCGGGAGGAGTTCGGTACCATCATAGGGGTGAAGGGTGTACTTCTTGGAAAATATATCCGGTTTAAGCCGGATGAGCGTGTTCTTCTGGGAAGGGACAGCGCTCAGTGTGATGTGGTGGTTCCGGGCATCCATATCAGCGGGGTTCATATGGAGCTTCGGTTTGACCGGAAGACCGGAAGATATGTGGTGACGGATAAGTCCAGAAACGGGGTTGTCCTGAATGAGAAGTTTAAGCTGGTTAAGAATACGCCGACAGAGGTGGAGCGCGGAAGCCATCTTCTGATCGGAGATACGGAGAACGAGATCGTTCTCGGGTGAAACAAGGCGCGGGACGGGACCGGGCGAATGAGACTTAGCAGATGAGGTGACGAAGGTGATGAATATGAGCGGGTATCTTGTGCTTGAGGGGGAGACATCCTTCTTCGGATGGATCGAGGATAATATCTTTCTTGTGATGGGCATCATGGGCGGTGTCCTGGTTCTTCTTGTGGTCCTGCTTCTTCTGGTTCACAGCAGCAGGAAAAAGAAGAAGGAAGCAGAGGCGGCTGCAGAGGCTGCCAGGAAGACAGCGGCAGAAGAGGCCAGGATAAAAGAAGAAGCGGCAGCGGCCGAGCAACAGAAGAAGCGGGCAGAAGGCCTTGTGATCACCCTCAGTGCCGAAGGCATTGGAAAAAAGGAACTGGTCCTGTCCAAGTCAGAATATCTGATGGTTGGACGAGGAGACACCTGCGATCTTCAGCTTCCGGAACCGGAGTGCTCCAGACAGCAGTTTAAACTGGAAACCGACGGAGCAGATGTATATCTCTCCGATATGAATACAACAAATGGAACGAAACTGAACGGAGTTCCTCTTCGACATAAGAGAAGGGTGGTCTCCGGTGACAGGATCGGAGTTGGAAACACAGAAATCGAGATCAGGTGGTGAAGCGGGTGGACGAGCGATACTTATTGCCGGTAAACGCACAACTGAATCATAGATACATCATCCAAAACAGCGTCGGCACTGGTGGCTTCGGAATCACTTACAAGGCCTTCGATCAGAAGACAAATGCTTTCTGCGCCATCAAGGAGCTCTTTCCCAGAGACACGGTATACCGGCTGCAGGACGGCCGATCCATTGCCCCCTTTTCGGAAAGCAAACGTTCCATGATGGAGCACTGCATCACCCGGTTTGGGGAGGAGGCGCAGCTGCTTCAGCAGATGAGCGACATCGATGCGGTGGTTAAGATCTACGACTTCTTTTACGAGAATGAGACCTGCTACTTTGTGATGGAATTTCTGGATGGCGTGAATCTCAGCAAGCTCATGAGATCCAAGAGCGGAAAGCTTCCCATGCGGCATGTGATGGAGGTTGCCAGACAGGCGGGAACCGCTTTGGCAGAGGTGCATCGACGCGGGATATTCCACAGAGATATCAGTCCGGACAACATTTATATCACAAACCAGGGCAAGATCAAGCTGATCGATTTCGGAAATGCGAAGCATCTCGTGAAAAAAGAAGGAGAGATCCATTCGGTGGTCCTGAAAAAGGGATATGCACCGATGGAGCAGTATTCTCAGAAGGGTGTCCAGGGGACATACACCGATGTGTATTCCTTTGCGTTCACTCTCTATTATGCGTTAACGGGGATCCATCCTCCGGATGTGTTTGACTATCAGAAGGACGGATATAAGGATCTGGCATCCCTCGGTTTTCCGAAGGATCTGTCGGACGCATTTGATAAGGCGTTGAAGATCAACTATAAGGAACGGACCCAGACCATGGGAGAGTTTCTGCGGGATCTAGGGCCGTACGTGTCCGGACAGGCACAGCCGGCCCAGCAGGCACAGGCGATGCAGCAGGCCCAGCAGGCACAGGCCATGCAGCAGGCCCAGCAGGCACAGGCGATGCA
>CADAXW010000081.1 GCA_902792005.1 uncultured Lachnospiraceae bacterium | reverse complement strand
GGCAGGTAATACCCAGTACGAAGTGTCGATTCTCAACACTTCACTGGGCAGGGCTGCCGCCCTTGACCCGCTTTCCGGTTCCGGATGTTCATAGCCAATCCGAAACCGGGTGGAGCTGCGCCGTGGCCTTCACCGCAGCTTCTTCCTTCGCTGCCTTAACAGGGACGTGGCACGTCCCTGTCAGTATCGGACAGGGAGAAATCACCATCGGAAGTCCTCCGGGATTCCCCTGCTGTCCAGATACTTTTGCCTGGCCTCTTCGCGCTCCACATCAGTGCCCGCTGTTTTGTATTTCGTATAAAGCTCGCGATCACACATGGTATTCAGTTTTCGCTCCAGATCCATTCGGATCTTCGCTTCATTTTCATCGAAGCCGAAAAGATGGAACCTGATCAGATCGATGAAAAGCTCATACGATATCTGTACGTTTTTCTGCATCTGTCCCTCCTCTGTGACAGTTGTGACGGCTGTGACAGTTTTTTCTATAGCGGTCCGGTATCCGTAAAACCGTCGCAGCTGTCACAGCCGTCACTCTTATCATTCTTTCTTTTCTGTTTCTTCCTTCGGCTTCATCTTCGTCAGCTTTATGCATCTGCCGAAATGAGACCTCGTGCTTTCATACCGGATACCGTATTCATTGAACAGTCGTTCCGCACTGACATTCAGCTTTCGGCCGAGCGAGTTTGCTGCGATGGTGATATTCGGATCTATCTTCTTCAGATCTTCCAGAAGCATGGAAGCAGGTCCTTCATATCCAATCGTGTTATCAGTGAATATTCCCGAAACTGCTTCCAGCACCGGATCCGGTGGTTCCTTCCAGGGCTCGGTCTCAGCGGAAACGAATTTCCAGAAGCATCTCTCCTGATCAAATTCGAGACTCAGTTCCTGATCCTGCTGGTCCCTGCCAACAATAGAGAGGACAGCCGTCCTGTCCGTTCTCTTCTTCTTTTTCAGGACAAATGCCCCGTCAGCTGCACCCAAAAGACCATTCGTGCCGGAGATCATATCGAAGCTGTCCTCCGCTTCCATCTTCCTCGTATGATGCACGATCAGGAAGCAGATGCCGTGCTTATCAGCGAAAGCTTTCAGGCTCTTGATCACCTCGTAGTCCTTGGCATAGCTGTACTGCTCGCCGCTAAGTTCGCGGATCCTTTGCAGGGTATCGATGATGATAAGCACCGTATCCGGATGTCTGGTAATGAATTGCTCCATCTGTGCCTCAAGCCCATCTGCCATGCTCCTGGCATCTGTCGCAAGGTACAGACTGTCGGTACCCTCTACATCAAACATCCGGGACAGCCGTTTCTGGAGTCTTGCATAGTCATCTTCAAGAGCCAGATATAGGACAGAACCTTGCCTCACCGGATACTCCCAAAGCGGGATCCCAGCCGCGACATGATAGGCCAGCTGTGCCATAAAGAAGGATTTCCCGACCTTTGGCGATCCGGCAAAGATATAGGTTCCGGGATAGAGAATCCCCTCCACGACCGGCGTCTTCGGCTCGTACACCCGGTCGTAAAGCTCCGTCATGGAGACTTCCTGGAGGGAGCTCTTCTCCAGATTCTTTTCAATATCCTCTGCAGCTCCAGATTCGATCAGATCTGGATTCGGAGTGACAGAATTTGATCCCTGATGAGCCTCCGGCACGGCAATTTTTTCATTGCCGGCCGGGGCAGCATTTGGTATACTGATCTCGGAGTTACATAGATGCTGTCCCGTGGCTGCGCCAACAACCACATCCGGGGCGGCATTTTCCTTTTTTAATGTCATACGCTTTTCTCCTTCATTTCGTTCATCACCTCGGTCATGAATCGGATGAGATCGAGCAAATAAGGGCTCACATTCCCTCCTGCCGCGATCCTCTCCAGTTCTGACCGTATTGCTGCCATCTCATCCTTCAGGGCTTTGTAGACCTTCGGATTCCCTTGCACCATGACATCCCTGTTTAGGAGCCTCGCGGCAATGAAATCCCGCTTGCACAGCCCGGAGATGTGAACCATCCGTTCGAACAGTTCATCTTCCTCCGGCGACATGTTGAAAGTCACTGCCTTGCTCCTCCAGTTGCCGTGTTCATCCAGCTTTCTCTTCGACATCGTCTTTGCCTCCTTTACTGTTTTCCTCTTTCGTGTCCAGTACCCGCGCATCATTGATGCCGGTCTGCCATTTCTGTCTGCACTGTAGGGAACAGGTGTGCATACCGATACGTGATCTTCTCCGCCTCATGTCCGACGCGTTCACCGATCGCCAGAGCCGAAAAGCCCATGTTGATCAGGAGCGATACGTGGGAATGTCGGATATCATGGACGCGGATCTTTTTGACGCCGCTCGCCTTGCAGCCGCGGACCATCTCGTGATTGAGATAATACTTTGTGACCGGGAAGATCCTCTCATTCGGATGCACCTGATAGAGCTGCCGTAGGTAATCCTGCATCTCCTCGCAGAGAAACTCCGGCATCTTGATCGTCCGATTGCTCTTGGCCGTTTTCGGGCTCGTAATGATATCCTCTCCCTTCATCCGGTGGTAGGTCTTGCTGATCGTGACTGTCTGCGCTTTGAAATCGAAGTCCTCCGGCGTAAGCGCCAGCAGCTCGCCTTCCCGGATCCCGGTCCAGTAGAGCATCTCGAAAGCATAGTAGGATACCGGCTTGTCCATCATTGCTTCCGCGAACTTCAGATATTCTTCCTTCGTCCAAAAATCCATTTCCTTCGGAATCTCTTTTCCGAGTGTTCCTGCCACCCTTGCCGGATTCACCGGAAGCTTGTAATACTTCACGGCGTGATTGAATATCGCAGACAACTGGGCATGGACGGACCGGAGATAATCCGGAGAGTATCCTTTGCCGTCCTTATCCCGGTAGGCCATAAGCTTGTTCTGCCATGCGATCACTTCCTTCGCATCGATCTCCGCGATCTTCCGGTTTCCGAAATAAGGAAGGAGCTTCGTCCGGATCATATGATCCTTCGTCTCCCAGGTGCTTGCCTTCAGCCGCGGCTTACGGTCGGCCTCATACAGCTCGCAGAAGCTGGCGAAGGTCATATCCAGTTTGGATTCCTTCTTCAGCATGGTCTCCCATTCCCACTGCTGGGCCTCCCGTTTGGTCTTGAAGCCGCGCTTCTGGGTCTGCTTCGGTTTCCCGGTCCAGTCTGTGTAGCGGTAGATCACCCGCCACGTGCCTTTTGCTTCATCTTTGTAAACTGCCATTATTGCTGGTTCTCCTTCCCGCCGTGGTAACGGCATCTTTCATAAAAATAATCTGCGTTGACTCTGCCCTGAACTGTGATATAGCCCATGCCTGCAAGCTCTTCATTCAGCTGCCGGATGATCTTGTAAGCCTTCTGCCTGGAGATCTGCATCTCCTTCATCACCTGTTCTGCTCTTAAGAATCCTGATTCTCTCAAGGTATCGCCTCCCTTCTGGACTTAACTCTTTTTAGTTATGTTTGTATTATAATAACTCTATTCCGTTAAGTCAACCCGATAAAATAACTTTTTTGCGTTAAGTTTCTATTGAACTTGCTTTTTCTCCGTGTTATACTGTGCTTAACAAATTTATTTAAGT
>CADAXW010000080.1 GCA_902792005.1 uncultured Lachnospiraceae bacterium | reverse complement strand
AGTCATCATAGCCAGAGGAAAGCAAAAGAGAGTCGGAGACAGTAGAAAAAGGATGAAAAACAGGAATGAAAAAAACGGAAATAGAAAAACCAGGGGTTTCCCCCCTGGTGTAAGTTTCAGTAGTCACCTATTTACGATATGAATCCGCTGATCATGACGATGAGGATCAGGATCGGGAGTACGTATTTGAAGCCCTCCCGGGTGGTTTCAGCTTGCATTTTTGTCACCTCCGAAAGTAGTTTGTTGCTGCTGAAAACCATTCTATCAGATAAGACTTTTTCTGTAAATGTTCCGTCGCAGATTGTCGCCGATGACCCTGTGGGTATTGTCATTGAGGGGCAAAGTATTATATAATAAACAATGGTGATTAGGGGGTGTCAAATCTTTCAAGAATTCGGTTAAAAATGTCAGAACTCTGTTCGGAGAGACAATCCATGTTATATTGCAATTACCAAAAACGACAACGAAACAAAAACAGAGTGCGGGGGAATCGTATATGATTAGATACAGATTATATACAAATGTAGGTGGACGCGAAGTGAACGAAGACAGTGTCGGAGAACTCGATAACGGGGCCTCCTACTGCTTTGCGCTGGCGGACGGCCTCGGAGGACACGGAAAGGGTGAAGTTGCCTCAGCCATCGCCGTGGAAACCGCACTCACGATCTTTAATGAAGACATGTCAAATCCTGAATATCTGGGAACGGCATTTACAAAGGTACAGGAACGGATCCTGACGGAGCAGAGGACCCGGGACGAGCTTGCAGATATGAAGACCACGCTGGTGCTTCTGAAACTTTCTGCGGGAATCGCCCAGTGGGGCCACATCGGGGATTCGCGGCTGTATCTTTTTCATTCCGGGAAGCTTCGGGGTCATACCCTGGATCACAGTGTTCCGCAAATGCTTGTGAACAGCGGGGAGATCAAGGAAAAGGATATACGATTCCACGAAGATCGGAACCGGCTGCTCCGGGTGATCGGAGCGGAATGGGGAACAAGATCCTTCGAGCTTTCTCAGGGGATCGAGATCAAGCCGGGACAGCAGTTTCTTCTCTGCAGCGATGGGTTCTGGGAGCTGATCGATGAGAAGCAGATGATGAAGACACTGAAGAAGTCCGGTTCTGTGGAAGAGTGGATGGACCAGATGGTCGCCATCGTAAATGAGACAGGACAGGGACGGGATATGGATAATAATTCCGCCATCGCCGTCTGGGTTACAAAGGATTAACGGAAACAACGAACAGGAGCATGAGTCATGGTCAGAAGATGTTTAAACTGCATGAAGGAATTTGAAATTCCCGCAGGGTATGAGAATGAAAGGTTCTGCTGCCCGCACTGCGGGTTTGTGGAAGGGACTCCTCCTGCAGAGATCAACCATCTCTTTCCGGGAACCATCCTCCAGAATCGGTATCAGATTGGAGTCGTGGTGGGCTTCGGTGGTTTCGGTGTAACCTACAAGGCATGGGACCGGGAGCTGGGAATTACAGTAGCCATCAAGGAATACTATCCTGCAGGTACCGTAACAAGAGAGCCCGGAAAATCACATGTCATTGTCTACGAAGGAAGTCACAGAGATGATTTCTATAAAGGACTGGACCGTTTCCTTGAGGAAGCAAGAAAAACAGCTCAGTTTGAGCACAGTCAGTACATCGTTCAGGTAAAGAATTTCTTTCAGGAAAACAATACAGCCTATCTGGTCATGGAGTACCTGGAGGGGATCTCCCTGAAGGAATATCTGAAGCAGTACAAATATCTGGATCCTGCGGATGCCATCCAGATCACGGACTCCGTGATCGAAGCATTAAAGGAGATGCATAACGCGGGTATCCTTCACAGAGATATCGGCCCCGGAAATATCTTCCTTTGCGGGAACAAGGTGAAGGTCATCGACTTCGGTGCCGCAAGACTTTCGGATGAGGACCGGGAGGTTACAAGATCCATCGTGCTTACGCCGGGCTTCGCACCTCCGGAGCAGTATCAGAGCAAGAGCAAGCAGGGACCCTGGACCGACATTTACGCACTGGCGGCAACCCTGTATAACATGGTTACCGGAAAGAAGCCGGATGAGAGTACCGACCGGGTACAGGAGGATCTGGTCCCTGAAGCCAATAAGGTGAATCCGGCAGTGTCCGAGAAACTGAGCAATGCCATCATGAAGGGTATGGCAGTGAACCCGGAGCTGAGATTCCGGACGGTAGAGGAGTTCGCGGATGCGATCCACGAGCGAACCGAGGTGGACACTCCGAAGCAGGAGCTGAAGAAAAAGAAGAAAAAACGTCTGATCCAGATCCTGGCTGTTGCAGCGGTCCTTCTGGTGGGAGCACTCATCGCAGGGATCCATTACATGAAGGAATACCGGAAGACACATTTGAAGGCAGCCACCATTTCCGTCTGGGTTTCCTACGGGGAAGACGCAGGCGAAGAGAAAGCAAAGCAGCGGTTTGAAGATATCACGGCTTACTT
The DNA here is from genome assembly GCA_902792005.1 of uncultured Lachnospiraceae bacterium. Taxonomy (GTDB): domain Bacteria; phylum Bacillota; class Clostridia; order Lachnospirales; family Lachnospiraceae; genus Eubacterium_Q. Next base: position 1,260 of record CADAXW010000080.1, on the reverse strand, counting down.
TAAATCGAATTATCCCCAGATCACCCTTGAGGTGGAGTATATTCCGGAGAAGGATTATCAAAACCGGGTGACAGAGGCTGGAAAGAACGGAAAACTTCCGGCAGTCTATATGGCTGACGGACTCGGGCAGGCGGGAACCTCCTTTGCGGAGGACCTGGACGGAGTCTATGATGACCTTTCTCTCAGCGATTACTACTATCTGGAGGAATATAAGAAATCGGATATGAAGAGTATCCCCATGGGACTGGATGTTCCCGTGGCTTATGTAAGAAGAGGAGACGGCATTGATCTCTCGACCATTGAGATAAGCAGCTTTGATCAGCTGAGGGAGGAGCCGTCCAAAGGATATTATATCTCCGTAGACAGCTATTCCATGCAGTTCAATTCCTTCAAGGGGAAGTACGAATTTAAGAACGGACTGCAGATGGATGAAACAGCTAAGAAAATGATCTCGGAAACCGCAGAGAGCGGTTATGCCGCAGATACAGCGGAGAAAGCAAGAGAGGGCTTCAAAAACGGGGAGATCACCTATTACATGGCGGATCTTCGGGAGCTCGGCCTTTTCAACGATATGGCCGGAATCTATGCAGTGAAGCCCATACGATCCGGTGAGGTTACAGGAGAACTCTGCGACCGATGGAGCATTTCCGCCGGCCTGGGCACCAAGGAGCGTGCGGCAGCTGAACAGCTGCTGGTGAGCATGCTCACGGAAAACGGACAGACGGCAATGCATATAACCAACACAGATGCGATCCCGATAAATAAAGATGTATGTCAGGAATTTATACGACTCAATGAACAGTTGTCGTTTTTGGAGGAGTATATGGAAGATTTACATTTCCTGTACGAGGACAGAGCAGAGGAGCGGGAGGCAAGCCGCGAACTGCAGGATACTGTCATCGTCAGAAAGGTAAAGACAGTGCAAGAATATTTGGAGGATTAAGCTATGGGTAGAATGGTACGGTGCATGGGATGTATGACACCCTTTGATGGTGATTATCAGGTATGTCCGCACTGTGGATATGTGATCGGAACCAGACCGAAGGAGGCATACCACCTGGTTCCGGGAACACAGCTTCACAGAAAATATACTGTGGGTCGTGTGATCGGGTATGGCGGATTTGGCGTCACCTACATCGGATATGATGATCTGATGCAGAGAAAGGTGGCGATCAAGGAGTATCTTCCCGGAGAATTTTCAACACGTGCCGCAGGTACCGCAGCAGTTACGGTTTTCTCAGGAGATAAGGAAGAGCAGTT
>CADAXW010000079.1 GCA_902792005.1 uncultured Lachnospiraceae bacterium | reverse complement strand
GACCACTACCACGTCTGCCCTGTATTTCTCCGGGTCCTCAACATACAGCCTGGGAACCACGTCCTCTGCCTTTCCCACGAAGAACTCTGCATTCCCGATCTGATTCCGCTCGGCATTTTCCTTTGCATTCTGGATGGCCTGGGGCACGATCTCAACCCCGAAGACCTTCTTCGCCTTCTCTGCCAGAAACAGAGAAATGGTCCCGATGCCGCAGTACATGTCCCACACGACCTCTGAGCCCGTGAGCCCTGCATACTCCAGCGCCTTACCGTAAAGTTTCACTGTCTGCACCGGGTTTACCTGGAAGAATGATTCCGGAGAAATGCGGAAGGTTACACTTCCGATCCGGTCCTCGATATATCCATTTCCAAAGATCACCTCGCTGTGATCCCCCAGGATCCGATTCGTCTTTTCCTCATTGATGCTGAAGGTGACGGAGGCAAGTGTGAGCATATCTCCTGTCTGTAATTCCCGCTCCGCTTTCGCCGGTTGTTCCTGGCTCGCAGTCCGCTCACCCTTCGCCGTCTTCCCTTGCTCTGTCTCCCGCTCTTCCTTTGCTTCAGCCTCCAAGTTCCACCGCCCAATGGCCGTCTGCAGCTTCTCCACGAGCAGTTCCTGCTTCGGCAGCTTCCTTCCGTTGATCACAACGCAGACCATCACTTCCCCGGTGGCAAAGCCAACCCGGGTCAGCAAATGTCGCGCCAGGCCGCTGTGGCTTTCTTCATCATAGACCTTCACTCCTGCCTCCGAAAGATATTCCCGGAAAGCTGCAAGCAGTACCCGGTTCACGGGATGTCCCACCGGACAGTCCGTAAGCGGGATCAGGGAGTGGGTCCTTCCGGCGTAGAACCCCAGCTGCGGGCATCCCGCCGCGTCCAGTCCCACAGGGAACTGCATCTTATTCCGGTAATGAAAGGGATCCTCCATTCCGATGAGAGGTTCCATTTTCTCTTCCACATCCGACAGGCCGCCGATCCTGGTGAGACAGTTCAGCACATGACTTTGCTTCAGTTCCTTCTGCTTCTCATAGGAAATGTGCTGCAGCGTGCAGCCTCCGCAGGCCCGTGCCGCTTCGCAGACCGGCGTCACGCGATATGGAGAGGGCTCCAGGATCTCCATCAACCGGGCGAAAGCCATGTTCTTCTTGACCTTCATCAGCTTCACGGTGGCCCGGTCTCCCACAACCGTATCCTTCACGAAGATGGTCATCCCGTCCACATGACCGATGCCTTCTCCGTCCTTCCCCATATCCTCTATTCTGATCTCACATAAATCATTCTTCTTCATCTGTTATCCCTTCGTCTCGTAGCAGTATCCCGTGGTTATGTACCATGATTTTGCTGCGCAAAATCATGCCCGGACACTTCGCTGCTTCGCAGCGGTATCCCGTGGCTATTGTACCATACCGCCGTTTCGCATGCACGAAAAAGAAGTCCCGCGATCCGCGCAGGACTTCTTCCCCTTTTGCCTTGTTCTGTTGTTATACGGCCTGTAGGCGGTGCATCTTATCTTCGATATACGCACCAACATCATCCTTCTCCATACCCAATGAGATGGCAAGCTCGCCATAGAGACTATCTTCTGCGATATGGAAATATTTGGAATCCGAACTGGTTACCTTCTTTCCTTCTGCCTGACGCTCCTCGATCCGCTCACGGATCGTCTTGATGAGGCCTACGATCTTTGCAGGCTCACAGGAAAGAATGGTCTGCTTGTAGAGGATCTCACGTTTCTTTTCTTCCTCTACCGGCATCGATTGGATCTGATTCATGCCCTGAACGAAGGCCAGAGCCTCGTCCTTGGACATAACCTTCCGGATCACCACCCGGTCGTTATCAACCGGTGTAAATATTTCGCTGTCTCTGATATAGCAAGGAGTCATGGTGTAATAAAGCTTATCCTGCGGAACACCCGGCAGATCGATAGGCCCTATTTTCGTGATTCGGCAAACACCGTTACTTCCGTATACAACGTAATCACCGACTTCATACATGTGTTTACAACTCCTTCGTGCCATACAATTACACTGCCTACATTTTCCATTGTAACACTTTTTTTCACGAAACGTAAGAAAGCACATTTTACAAAAAATCCTGGTCGGTTCTGTACTTTTCTGCCAACACACTTTGTTCACATTTTCGATTTGGCCTTTCGGAGCACCGTTTTCACGACCACCGTCAGGACCATGGTGATCAGCATGTCCGGCAGGGTGCTCCCCACCGGGGTGTCCACGTGGAGCAGCCAGCGATACAGACCGAAGCCCGCCAGCCAGATCAGCGCGCTGACCCAGTCCAGCTTTCGCCCCGTGGAATCGTTCTTCAGGATATAGTAGTCGGCGATCATCACTGCGATCATGGGCGCGAACACGGAGCCAATGAGATAAAGGAAGTCCGTGATGTCATCCATGGCCAGGAAAACGGCGCCCAGGGTTCCGATGACCGTCACGAGGATGGCAACCGGCTTTGTCTTCAGCTTCCTGTGGATACTCTCCGCGCTGACGCCGGCGGAAAAGGCATCCAGAAATGTGGTCGTTACCGTGGAAAAAACGATGATGAGCAGTCCGACGACACCCAGCCCTGCCTTCACCATGATCTCCGCGATATCCCCGGTTCCCAGCATGATGGCTGCGCTCATTCCGATGATAAACATCCAGGTACTCACCACGCCATAGGTGGCTGCGCTTGCAAATGTAGCGCCGAAGGGTTTCTCCGCTTCTCTGGTATAATCGCTGATCAGCGGGAACCAGGAAAGGGGCATGGCCACGGAAAGCTCTACGCCGGCACCGAAGGACAGCTCATCGCTCACCTCTGCCGCTGCTCCGCCATCCTTGAAGATGACGATGGAAAGGACCACCGTGAGGCCGAAAAGAAGGGCCATGGCGACTACATTTACCTTGCCGAGATTCTCGATCCCGATGAGGATCCAGACGAGGATCAGCACTCCGATCACCACGGACCAGATCCAGGACCCGATGTTCCAGATATTCTCCGCTGCCAGAGCTCCGTCGTAGATCATGATGCCGGTCCAGCCCACCAGCTGGAGCACATTTACGATGGCAAAGAAGGCCGCGCCGAGCCTGCCGAAGGATATGCCCGCCGTTTCCATGGAGGACTTTCCGGTTCTGCCGCCCATGAGGCCGGCCAGGAACAGCAGGATGCAGCCGATGACATGCCCCACCAGGATCGCAAGGATGCCCTTGCCAAAGCCCAGGGGTGCAAGGTAGGTGCCTGTCAGGATCTCGGCGATGGACACGCCCGCGCCGAACCAGATCAGGCTGTTATTGAAAATGCTTGTTTTCTTTTTCATTTCGCACCTCAGTCTGCGTTCAGCAGGTCCGCGTCGATCTCGGGGATCAGATATGCATGGTCCAGCGGACCGTGGCCCTTCCCCAGATCCAGGCCCATGGCGATGGCGCCTGTCAGATAGTCCTTGGCTCTCTTCACAGAGTCTGCCAGTGTGCGCCCCTCTGCCAGGTTGGATGCAATGGCCGAGGAAAGGGTGCAGCCGGTACCGTGGGTGTTGGGATTGTCGATCCGCGTGCTGTGGAACCAGGTCTCCTTATCTTCTTCGATGAGAAGATCATTTGCGTCATTCACACTATGTCCGCCCTTCATCAGGACTGCAACGCCGAAGGTATCCCGGATCTTCCGACCTGCGGACAGCATGTCCTCCTCGGTGCGGATCTCGCATCCGCTGAGCACCTCTGCCTCCGGGATGTTGGGAGTGATGACTGTGGCAAGCGGGATCAGCTCCTGCTTCAGAGTTTCTATGGCGTCCTCACTGATGAGCCGCGCACCGCTGGTGGCAACCATAACAGGATCCACCACCACCTGCTTTGCACCGTACTCCCTGAGTTTCTCTGCGATCACCCGGATCAGCTCACTGCCGGAAACCATTCCGATCTTCACCGCATCCGGGAAGATATCCGTAAATACGGCGTCCAGCTGTGCTCCCAGGAATTCCGGCGTCACCTCCATGATATCCGTCACTCCGGTCGTATTCTGCGCCGTCAGCGCTGTAATGGCACTCATGCCAAAGACATGGTGCGCTGTCATGGTTTTAAGATCTGCCTGAATTCCTGCGCCTCCGCTGGAGTCGCTTCCTGCAATTGTTAATGCTGTTTTCATCCTGTTTTTCCTCTTCTTTCTCATACACGCTCAGCCACCCTGCAAGCGGCCTCGCCCTCACATTCGCTACTCGTCATCTCACATACGTTCGGAAAACAGCCTCTCCGTCTTCTCTCTCAGCTTCCTCGTCGCCTCTTCGATATCCTTCTGCCCGAAAATGGCACTGATCACAGCAATGCCTACGATGCCTGTGTTTTCCAGTTCCGAGACATTTTCATAGGTGATGCCGCCGATGGCGATCAC
>CADAXW010000078.1 GCA_902792005.1 uncultured Lachnospiraceae bacterium | reverse complement strand
CATTTGATATCAAGGCCGGAAAGACAGCGAAGATCAAGGTGAGTGCTACACTGGTGGACGGCAAGAAGAAGATAATTCCGGAGGATCACGGGGCAGCGTTTAAGTTCCGGAGTTCCAACACGCATATTGCTACCGTTGACAAGGACGGAAAGATCACGGCTAAGACGACGGGTACATGTTACATCTTCGTTTATGGAATCAGCGGTCTGATGAAGAAGGTTACAGTGACCGTGAAGTAGTGTATTGGTACCGTGTATCTTTACAGTATGAACGAAATAAAAGGCGGAGTAGTGTGAGCTACTCCGCCGTTCCTTTGTATACAAACCCAAGCATGGTGATATCATCAAACTGGTCGGCTTCTCCGACGAAGTCGGAAATGTTTTTGCGTACTGCCGGAAGGGTGTCTGCGATGGTGGCATCCTTCAGGGTGTTCAGCGCATTTGCCAGACGCTCTATGCCGTACTGCTCGACGTTGCCGTCGATGGCTTCAGGGATTCCGTCGGTGTAAACGAACAGTCTGTCTCCCGGATGCATCTCCAGCTCGTATTCCTTGTAAGGCATTCCGTCCATGGCCGCAAGTGCCAGGCCGTGCTTGTCGTGTACATATTCGTAGTCGCCGCCGTTATGCATCAGCAGCGGATATTCGTGTCCGGCATTTGCGCATTGCATCTTGCCGGTGGTGAGATCGATGATGCCGATCCAGACTGTAACGAACATTTCCGCGTCGTTTCCTTCGCAGAGGGTGCTGTTGGCACGGGAGAGGATCTCAGCCGCTGAGTGACCGGACTCGGCCAATCCTCGGATGGCCGTCTTGGACCGCATCATGAACAGGGCAGCGGGGATTCCTTTTCCGGATACATCTGCGATCACAAGGGCCAGCTTGTTCTGGTCGATGAAGAAGAAATCGTAGAAGTCGCCGCCCACTTCCTTGGCGGGATCCATGGTTGCATAGATCTCAAAATCATCCCGCGGGAATTTGAAGTTCTTCGGCAGAGCGGACTCCTGGATGGTCCGGGCGAATTCCAGCTCCTGCTCGATCCGCTTTTCCGCAGCGTCGATATATCCCTTCAGAACCTCCACCGTCTGGTTGATGTCATCGGAGAGTGAAGCAAACTCCGAGGAGTTTCTGACGCTGACCACCTCGTTCAGATTTCCCTCGGTGATCCGGCCCAGAGACTCGTTGACCAGTTCCAGGTTATTTACCACGATGCTCTGTACCAGCATGGAAACCAGGACGTAGATCACGGCGAAGAGGATAATGGCCTCGAACACCGACTCATAGGTCTGTGCATCCCGGTCGGCGTAAACCTCCTTGGCCGGCAGCGTGACCATGATGGTCAGTCCGTTATTCCACTTTTCATACCGGCAGAAGGAATCGTAGCCGAAGTACTTGGCTCTGAAGAGGAGCTTCGGCTCATTTTTGTTCATCAGCTCTTTATCATCTGACCCAAGGGAGATCCCTTTGTGTTTTCCGATCATGATCTTTCCACTGTCGTCGAAGATATCAAATGTGCCGCTGCTTCCCACGTGGTAGTAGGATAGCGCGGATTGGATGGCCATATCATCATCGGAGGGATCCGAATCTTCAAGCTGCTTCAGCTCGTTATAGGTCTTCTCTATATCATCCGAGGACGTGGCCAGCATGGTCGCCGTGTTCTGCTCCGCCGTTCGTGACTGCAGACTCAGGGAAAATGCAAGATTCAGGGCCAGTATCACAAATGTCACGATAAACAGCCAGCTCTGGAACTTCCTGGAAACAGGGATTTCTTCCTCTTTTCGTTTTCGGAAGGGGTTTTTCCATTCGCCGGCACAGACCTTCAGCGCAATGGAGGAGGCCACCATGCCGAGTCCGGTGAAGATGATCATCGGAGGCGAACAGGTCTTTACAACATAGAAGGCCATGCTCATGTCGTTTCGATGGGTGATGAATACCACATACATGTGGAAGACTTCCATCACGGCGCCCATGAAGAAGGCGTACGTGGCGGAAGGCTTTTTCCGTTTGAACAGAAAGATATGCATTCCGGCGGCTACAAAGCCGGCAAGACAGGTGGAAACACTGCAGGCAATGCGGGTATAGCTTCCGACTCCAAAGTAGGTTCCCGCGATGAAACGCTCGATACCACCAATGAGACCGGCCAGGATTCCGGATAAGGGGTTGAAGAAGAGGCCGGCAGAGAGGGGACCGAGATCGCGCACATTTAACAGCATGTCACTGTAATCGATGCCGAAATGTGTGGACAGAATCGCGCCAAAGCCGTAGATCACACCGATGCCCAGCTTGATGGGCAGGGTGATCCGCCGCTTCCTCGTAAACTTCCATATGAGCACAGTGAGCACCACGTAAATTGCCGTGACTGCGGACATTTTCAGAATCATTGATAACATATATCGCTCCTATTGTGGATGCCGAACATCCAGGGTGTTACAGATGGATCGTTGGCCGTTCGTTGGCTGTTCGTTGGCTGATTATAAATCATTGGATATGTCGTAGGAATCCTCGGTCTCGAGGAAGTCCTTCTTTTCGCGTTCCCGCATGAGGTCCATGGCGGATTCTTTCTTTGTGGGAGCCACAGCTGCGTTTGCTGCGGTCTGCGCACCTGCCTGGTCGGATGTTTGACCGGATGCACTCGCGGCTCCGTTCGCAGATGCTACGCCAGCTGCATTCTGAGATGTCATGGCAGATGTTTGGACGCCGGCTTTGGCCGCTGCTTCAGACTCCGCTTTCTTCGAGGTCAGTGCCCTCAGTATGTAAATGCAGATGATGATCACGATGGTTACGATGAAGATCCCCAGAAGTCCGTTTCCCATGATGGGGAGGGAATCTACAAACGCATCTGTATCTATCTTCATATCTTTATCCTCCTAACGAAAGATTACGTGCTCATGCGCTTAGCATGATCGGTTGTGTATGATCACTTGTTCATGATCCTTTTTGCCGGATCCCCTTATCTGGCGATCAGATTCAGGATCAGTCCTCCGGCGATCACGGATGCGATCTGGCCGGATACGTTGATTCCGATGGTGTGTGTGAGCAGGAAGTTGGTGCTGTCCTCCTCAAGCCCAAGCTTATGAACTACCCGGGCAGACATGGGGAAGGCAGAGATTCCTGCGGCACCGATCATGGGGTTGATCTTCTTCTTGGAGAAGAGGTTGATCAGCTTGGCGAAGAGTACGCCGCCGGCGGTATCAAAGATAAATGCGACGAGTCCCAGACCCAGAATCAGCAGGGTTTCCGGATTCAGGAAGGCATCGGCCTGCATCTTCTCGGCAATGGTGAGGCCGAGGAAGAGTGTGACCAGATTTGCCAGAACCGACTGCGCCGTGTTGGACAGGGAATCCAGAACGCCACATTCCCGGACAAGATTGCCGAACATTAGGAAGCCGATCAGGGCCACTGCGTTGGGCGCGATGATTCCGGTCAGGATGGTAACAAAGATGGGGAAGATGATCTTCGCGGTCTTGGATACATTTCCGGGCTTATATTCCATGTGGATCTGACGCTCCTTCTTGGTGGTCAGGAGCCTTATAACAGGCGGCTGCACGATGGGTACCAGCGCCATATAGGAGTACGCCGCGACGATGATGGCGCCGATGTATTTCGTTCCGAAGTAATTGGCGACGAAGATGGAGGTGGGGCCGTCCGCCGCGCCGATGATGGCAATGGAGGCGGCGTCCTTCAGCTCGAAGCCGAAGAGAGATGCCATGCTCAGGGTGAAGAAGATACCAAACTGGGCCGCGGCACCGAAGATCATAAGCTTTGGATTGGAAAGCAGGGGACCGAAGTCGATCATAGCACCGATCCCGACGAAAAGAAGAAGTGGGAAAAGCTCGTTGGCTATGCCTGCGCCGAACAGGATGGAGATAGGTCCTTCCTGAACCACTCCGTCCGTTGTCTGGGTGATGGCCCCGGACAGGGGGAGGTTGACCAGGATGGCGCCGAAGCCGATGGGAAGCAGAAGCGTCGGTTCCATTTTCTTCTTAATGGCAAGGTATATGAGAATACCTCCGATGATCCACATGACGACCTGTTTGATATTCAGGTTCAGCGCATTTGAAAACAGTGATGAAAATGTATCCATTGAAGTGACTCCTTTCAATGATTTGATACGAAACACTCGTGAGCTAATTATATCACTATTCGATTTTCTCTACAATGAGAAGGTGGTGCAGGGCGACGTGTGTTTTTGCGCTTTCATGGCGCGTTTTTCGTTACATTTGTTGCTCTTTTGTTGCTACTCAAGTGGTATAGTAAAGAAAAGTACGATGAGAAGCAGAGCTTGCTGCGTGTGAAAGGAGGTCCATAGTATGCCGAGAAAATACAAACCAACAGCTGATGAATATTTTTTTGTATCCGGATCGTATTCCGTTTACGGAATGCTGAGGCCCATCGAAGAACAGTTAAAGAAGGGCGGTTACCGGGGGTTAACCCTTACTGATTTCAACCATAATCTCTGTAATATGC
>CADAXW010000077.1 GCA_902792005.1 uncultured Lachnospiraceae bacterium | reverse complement strand
GAGGGTGAACAGAAATTCTCCGTTCCGTCACTGTACAGCGCGCCGAAATTCAGGATCGATGTTGAGTTGTAAATGTATTCCAATAAACGTAAGGAATGGTCGTCACGCATTACCGTGTCCCCCTGTCGTTCTTTCCGGGTGATTGACTCCGGTTCTATCCTGCTTCTGCTGCCTCTTCAAGATTTGCTCCCCATCGGTCAAAGATCATCATCAGTACGCTGGCTGCAAGAGCCCCGCCAAGGGCGATCACGATGCCCCAGATCGCGCTTCGGTTGGATACGCTCACCACCATGAAGGCATTCCACAGATACGACAGGCAGAAGAGCATTCCTACCACACATACGGCAAAAACGAAGATCCTGTACTTGTTGAGCGGACGGATCTGTCTCCATAGAAGTGCAAATCCGATTGCCGACAGGATATAGGTCGAGGTAACACTGATCTCGTCCTCCGTGAATCCGGCCTTGGGGCCGAAGGCGATGAGGATCGCAGTCGCTGCCGACGCAAGGATCGCCGCGGGTGCGGCACCGATCAGCGTCTTTATCAGCAGACGTCCCCTCTGTCTCTTGGTATTATTCTCCATCGCCAGGAAGAAACCGGGCACACCGATATTCAGTCCCGAAACCAAAGCGATCTGTGTGGGCTTCAGCGGGTAATGGAGTGTCGTCGCAAGGGAAAATACCGCCAGCAGCAACGAGAAAATGTTCTTATAAAGGAAGAGGATACTGGATCTCGTGATATTGTTGATGATCCTTCGTCCCTCTGTTACGATCTGCTCCATATGGGAGAAGTCGGAATCCAGCAGTACCACCTGCGCCGCCTGACGGGCCGCATCACTTCCGCCGCCCATGGCGATGGAGCAGTCTGCCTCCTTCATGGCCAGGATGTCATTGACACCGTCCCCGGTCATGGCGACCTTCTCACCATTTGACTTGATGGCTTCCACCAGACGCTTCTTCTGTTCCGGCTTCACGCGGCCGAAAACTGTATATTTCTTAACAGCCTCCCGGTAATCTCTCTCGGTCTTCAATGTAGCGGCATCCACATAATTCTCCGCGCCGTCGATCTTGGCCTCCAACGCAACCCGGGATACCGTAAGGGGATTGTCTCCCGAAATGACCTTCACCTTCACGCCCTGCTCCTTGAAATAGGAGAAGGTTGCGGGTGCGGTCTCACGGATCTCATTTGCAAGACTGATGAAAAGGATCGGAGCGGTCTTCTCCTCCCCTTCTTTTCCCTGAACCAGAGCAAGGACTCGCTGTCCCCGTCCGGTGTACTCCTCGATCCTGCTCCGGTTCGCCTCCATCTGTTCTTCGGAAAGAAGGAACTCCGGTGCGCCGAAACGGTAGAGGATCTGATCCGTATGAACCTCCGAATACTTCGTTTTGGAGCTGAATGGCATGACCGGGTACCGTATGTACATACCCGGACAGTACCGACTCCGCTTCCTTCAGCTGTTCTTCCGATCTTCCCTCCGGCGCGATGACCGCGGTTACGGACATCACGTCATTTGTGATGGTTCCGGTCTTGTCCACGCAGAGGACATCCACCCGGGCCAGGGTCTCTATACTCTTCATATCGTGAAGCAGAACCTTCTTTTTGGCAAGCCTGGCTGCACTGAGAGTCAGTGCAATGGTAAGCAGGAGGTACAGTCCCTCCGGGATCATACCGATCACCGCTCCTACCATACCAACCACAGCTTCCTGTACCGTATGGTGGCTGATGGCGATCGACTCGTAGACCAGTCCTCCGCCTATGGGGATGATCACGATACCTGCCACCAGGATAATGATCTCAATATCACGGATCAGCTCCGATTTCTTATACTTTACTTCCTTTGCTTTTGCTGTCAGCTTCGCTGCGTAGGAATCGGCTCCTACCTTCGTCAGCTCCGCCGCACAGTTTCCGGAAACCACAAAGCTCCCGGACATCAGTTCACTTCCGGGTTCCTTCTCGATCTCGTCCGACTCTCCGGTCAGAAGCGCCTCATTTGCCGAGATCTTTCCGTCCACGACGGTGGCATCTGCCGGGATCTGCTGTCCTGCGGAAAGAAGGATCAGATCTCCAAGCACCAGCTTGTCGCTGTCCACCGTTTCCGCATGTCCGTTTCGCACCACAGTATACTTTGTCGTATCCAGAAGGGACAGATTGTCCAGGACCTTCTTCGCCTTCAGCTGCTGTACGATACCGATGATCATATTTGCGATCACCACCGGCATAAACAGGAGACTCCTGTAAGATCCGACCAGGATCACCAGCACAGCCAGACCGAAAAAGATCATATTAAAGTAGGTTACGACATTGGAAAAGATGATGGATGCCACAGTCTGTTTGTTCTGACTCTGAATGGCATTTGTCTTCCCTTCCTTTATCATCCTTTCAACTTCGGCAGATGTAAGTCCGGTTCTGTTCAGTTGTGCGATCTGCTTCTCGTCCATAAAAGGCTCCTAAACCCTTCAGTCCTTTATTGTTTGATCCCTGTTACGCGAAAAGCGCATGGTCATGAACTATTGTACTACATTTTTCTTATAAGTTACAAGGAAATTGTCATCCCCGGGCTTCTCATCCGTCGTAATCTCCCCGGATCTCCGTCATGGATTCGTCGTTGCAGAAAACCTCCAGATCCCAAAGTCCTATGATAACCTCCACCTGAAGGGTGGGGTCGGAGGTCTTTATCTCCCCTCCCAGACGATCCGATACGACCGGATTTCCGGTATATACATCCTTCTCCGTATCCCATTTCAGGGGCGTTTCCACATGCTCCTTAACAGTCGGAGTACCGTCTTTGTACCGGATTTCCGCATCACAGGAGATCTCTTCTCCCTTAAGCACGATGTTCCGGATATAGAGCGTCCCGTTCGGAAGATCGCTTTTGAAATACGGAACGGACAGATCCGATGTGCCGCTGTAGCTAAGGGGCAGACTCTTTGCCTCATCCTTGTGAAATGTCAGTTCGTACTCATGCAGATCTCCACCGAAGCCGGGAGTAGGGGACAGCACTCCGGTAAAGGAGTATGCTCCCATGATCGTATAATTGGAATCCGGCTCATTTCCGATCACGCAGTTGCCGTGAAATGCCGCCTCATTTTGATCATCAACCCATATGGAAAAGTTCTCCGTGCGATGGGTCGGGATCGCGTTCTCCACCAGTTGTTGAACGATCGGACGGACGCCGTCGATCTTCAGCTGCAGCGCTCCGTGATCCTCTCCAAACCAGTTGACCTCCGTCACTTCCCACCCGAAGGGAAATGTATTCCGTCCCTTGATGTCCAGCTTCAGGCTGTGCTTCAACCGGTCGTCCTCCACGATCACATCGTAGGTCGCTTCAAAGTGAAAGAGCCCTTCTCTCTTCAGGCAGTTCATTTCCACGATGGGCGTATCCCCGAAATAATCCCCGTTCAGGGTATAATCGTAGGCGGGGATCGCTCCCCGAAGCTTCTCGTCCCCCTTCAGGAATGCATTTCTCGTCAGGATAAGGATCAGAAAATAGATGCTTGTCAGGAGCGCAAGACCTGCGCATGCCACAAGTATCTTCAGGACTCTCTGCCTTCTTTTCTCCGGGTCCTTCCGCTTCTTCCCCTTCTTCTCCGGCTGCTCGTCTTCCTTCCGGAGATACCACTCTTTCGGTTCGGAATGCCCGCGGGTCTTCCCGGCCTCCGGATCCAGCGTAGGATCGGTATATACCTTCGGCGCCATGGAATCCAGATCAGAACGAAGTACCCCTCCGCGATGATCTCTGACCTGCCCCTGTTCGTCCTTCTTCACGCCGCCGTATACCGGCATATCCATTGACTGCCGGACACCGCAGATCGGACAGAGGATACAGTCTTCGTCGATCATATTATCACAGTAGATACATAGTTTCTTTCTCATGCCCAGCTTCTCCCGCAGATTTTGGATCCCCTTATGGTACGGAGTTCTTCACTTTCCATATTTTATACTCCCCCACTCTCCCGGTCAAGAAATCGAGTAGGAGGGGAAATTAAATAATTTCCCCGACCTCTCACACCACCGTGCGTACCGTTCGGTACACGGCGGTTCCTTAGTTTTCACATACTTGCAGATAATAGTCAGTCATGGTCATATAGCCAAGATTGGCTATTTCTTTGTTTGTAAGTGCTTGATTTAACACTAATGCTGACCGCCATATCCCTTTACGACAGTTTGCTATCTCACACACTACCCATTCGGGCAAGTTCAAACTTCGCAGTTTCCTTATCTTCGTTCGCATTTTCTTCCATTGTTTCCAATAGATTGCCCTTATTCTATGGCGTAACCATTCATCTGTGTCTCGTAACAGTTGTTTCATATCTGCCAACTTAAAGTAATTAACCCATCCTCTTATAAACTGTTGTAGTTTCAGAATACGGTGTTCATTACTCCAAGCATTATTCCTATCCGTCAACTCCCTCAGTTTCTTCTTCATCTTTTCCACCGATTTTGGATGTACTCGGAATCGAAGGCCCTTATAGTTGTAAAACGTATAACCCAGATACTTGACCTTGCTGAAATGGGCCACACAGGTTTTCTCCCGGTTTACCTTGAGGAATAATTTATCCTCGATGTACGGAAGAATGTTTTGTAATGTACGTTCGGCACTCTTTCGGCTTTTGCAGAAAATCATACAATCATCCGCGTATCTCACGAAACGGTGTCCTCTGCGTTCCAGTTCCTTGTCTAACTCGTTCAGCATTATGTTACTTAATAACGGACTTAGTGGTCCACCTTGTGGCACACCGATTTCTGTCTTTTCAAACAAGCCATTTGCTACTACTCCGGCATTCATATATTTGTGAACAAGCGATATCACTCTGCCGTCTTTTATGGTTCTTGATAAAACCTCAATCAGTTTACTCTGACATACATTGTCAAAGAACTTCTCCAAGTCCATATCCACCACATAGACATAGCCGTCATTAGCGTTCTTCTGACATTGCTTCAAGGCGTCGTGTGCCCCTCTGTTCGGGCGAAATCCGAAACTGTTTTCCGAAAACTGTCTCTCGAAAAGTGGTGATAACACCTGTGCGATTGCCTGTTGATACACACGGTCAACCACAGTCGGTATCCCCAACTTTCTAAACTTCCCCTTTTCTTCCTTGGGTATCTCTACCCGTCTGACTGGATTAGGTTTGTACTTTCCGTTCAATATCTGCTGGTTTAATTCTCTGCCATATTTCCGCAAGTACGATAGAAGCTCTTCCACGTCCATTCCGTCCACACCGCCAGAGCCTTTGTTGGACTTTACTTTCTTATATGCCTTATTAAGGTTTCCGCTTTGTAAAATCTTTTCCAACAGTCCAGTCGTCTGCAAGTCTGTGATGATGTCGGTGTTTTCAGCAATCCTTGAACAAGCGGACGCCTCTGCATACTCTCTCTGTTCCGCAGATACCATTTGCAGATGACCCTCGTTATGAAGTTGTCTGTCCTTAGATTTGTCCTCGGTCACATTCATTTCCTAACATCTCCTAAAGTTCAGCCCTTCCCGTAACGCTTGCAATCATCACGGTACTATGGCTTCTGCTGACTTCTCGCCATTCGTTGTTACTACGGCTTCTTACTCTGTTTCCACCGCTGACGAGACCTCCCTGGGTACCACACATTTCTTTCCCTCCACATATCTGCCACATTTACTATGTACAGTTCCGTACAGTTATCGGGCTTTAGTCTGTATGGCGACCTTACCCCAGTACATAGCCTATATGTGATTTCTGTTCGTCAGACCAGAGGTTTGCCTACAGCTTCCTTCAGATTCCACCTCACGATGGACACCCTTGCTGTTCAGCTATGTCCTTCCCACTGTCGGGCGGACTCGGGACTCTCACCCATTAGAAACGTGCGCCGCCAGGCGCACCACAGAAAAGGGCAGCCCAAACGGACTGCCCTTTTCTATCAGCAATAACAAGTCCCTTCGTTGGCAT
>CADAXW010000076.1 GCA_902792005.1 uncultured Lachnospiraceae bacterium | reverse complement strand
GGTGCTTTCGCCCTTATCGTCGCGGTCGATGACCAGGTAAAAGTAATTCCCGTTCTTCGTAACCATCGTGACAAACTGTTTTCCCGCTCCGGTCGTCTTGCCAACGTCATCCACCAGCGTCAGGTTTCCTTCCGGAGTGAGAGCCAGGGACTTTCCGGCTCCCTCCTTTGACATCACCATTTCCAGCAGGTTCTTCAGATCATCCCTGGAGATCAGTTCCTCCTGGGCTGTACTAACGGACAGATAATCGCCGCAGACAAATCCCGTGCTGTCCGGGATCCGGATCTTGTACCAGCCGTTCTCCTCACCGAGGACCTCCACGATGGAGCCGTTGCGCAGCTGGTCGATGATGTCATAATCTGTGCTGCTGCCGGTACGGACATTTAGGACATCGCCGTTCGTGGTAACAGTCCCGGTCTGCTTTCCTTCCCCCTTGCCCTGGAGCTTTTCCATCAGGGTCAGAAGCATCTCCACATTGGAAACCGGAATGGTAAGCTCACTGCCGATGTCATCCGTGATGGTCACCGACCGGTCGATCGTTCCTTCCGGCTGCTTTGTTCCCGTAATATCCTCGACAGGATTGGCAGTTTCTGCCGGTTCTCCCGTTGTTCCAGAATCAGAATGATCAGATTGTGAAGTTTTACTCTCCTCCGTCTGGATATTATTATCCGGACTTCCGATCTCCTCTGCCGGGATTACTCCATCTGCATTGTCGAACTCCTCAGCGTAGATAACTGTTTCCTCTGTGGTACCGCCTGTATTTTCCCCAGTATTTGCAAATGCCGGAACGCTCATGGTTCCGGCACTTAAAATCATCGCTGACAGCATTGCAATCAGTCTCATTTTCTTTCTCATGTCTTATTCATCCTCCTCGTTCTGATGGATCACAGCCGCAGCGTCCCCGACGGGAGCTGCCTGAAATGCTTTTTTGATCAGTTTCGCAAGGTCTTCCGGGGACAGGTTTGCCGCATGCACCATGTCATGGATACAGGTGTTCTCCGCCTCCCGGTACCTGCGCTCCAGATCCTTTACCTTCCTGTCCCATTCGTCCCGTTTGGCACGGGCTTTGGAAAGCTCCGCACCGATCTTTTTCAGTTTTGTATCGTCCAAAAATCATCCCTCCTTATGGCAACCTGCAGTAACACATGAAATGTGACCTGAAATAGTCAGAGTTGACCGAGGCATACTGAATAGGCGACCCGCAGTGAATCATCATTCCGTCACCCACGTAGATACCGACATGCGAAGCGCCCACCGTGTCATAGGTTCTTTCAAAGAAGATGATGTCCCCCGGTTTCGCCTCACTGGGCGGGATCGCCGGCAGCATCTGCCGAAGGCCTTCCGCTGTCGTCCTGCCTACATTCCAGCCATTGCCGCAGTTGTTGATCACCCAGCATACAAAGCCGGAGCAGTCAAAGCTGGTGGACGGGGATGAACCGCCCCACACGTAAGGGTATCCCAGGTATTTCTCCGCTTCATGGATCATCTTTGCGAACTTCTCGTCAGTCAGGGCTTCTCCTGGGATCGTGTACTGGATCCCTCCGCCCGGTGTGACATACATGCTGTCCGGGAAGAGATAATCGCGGTTGCCCTTCTGCTGAACCAGCAGCCGGTAGCGCTCCATCTGGTCATCCGTCAGGCCCCAGTTCTCGATCACGGTCTCCAGGCTGTGGTTTGTGATTTCCACGGTCAAAACTCTCTTCGTGATCGTCTGCGTCACTTCAACGGTATTGGATCCGTTATCATCCGCCACATAGGCTTCCCAGGTCTGATGTCCATGGTTTGAAGCAGCTGAATGGCTGTCATAGTAAACATCAAACTGCACACCGTACCGGTCAAAGTTGCCGGTATCCTCCACTGTATACTCCACGCCGTTCATCACAACCTTTGTTCCCATGGGGACAAAGGGATTGTAAGCATCCACGGCAATCGTGTGGTTCGCTGTCGGATATACGCCGCTGGCTGTCGGTCCGCCGGACCAGATCCCGCAGCAGATCGGGCAGTTGCAGTAACCGCTCGTCACCACCTGGCCCAGGGATTCCCCGACGCGTACCTGCCGGGTCTCCGTCACGGTTTCCGTGTGATGGCTGGTGGAATACTCATACTGCGCCGCAAAGAGTTCCCGGAGCGTCCGCTGGACTTCTGCCCTTGAATAGTCCTCATAAAGAACTGTCAGGAAAGCCGCCAGGACATAAGGGTTATGGCCGATCTCCGACATATCAATGTCGTACTCGTCATAGTCCGGATTGTCCTCCTCGATCTCCCGGATCCGTTCCCGAAGGGCTTCTTCCATGGCACTGTAATCCTCGTCCGCGCCCCGGATATCCTCATCTTCTGCTGTATAAGAAGTACCGATGACCGCATTTCCCGTCCCGCCGAACAGCATGGAACAGGAAGACAAAGAACCGGAGATCAGGACAATGACCATGGCAAGGCCTCCGATCACCAGAAGGATATGGCTGTGCTGCTTTATAAAATTGGCAGCGACCGTACCGATATCTTTGGTTTCCTTCACGGCCTTTCCGGCACCGGCTGCCGCCCCGGAGCTTCCGACCGAAGATGCAGCAGCCGTTCCGGCAGATGCCTGTCCGGCCTTGATCGCCGCATACTCCTTTTTGACAGCCTGCTTCTGCCGCCACCTCGAGATCGGATTCGTAGCCGCCTGCGGGTTTTCTGCCATCCGCTTCTTATACAGAGCCTCAATATTGGCCTTGTCCGCCCTACTCTCCAGTTTTGCTGCCTGCTTATAGGCCTTCAGCTTATGGCTGTACCGGACGGTATCCGCTGTCTGCGCCGCGGTCTCCGCTGCCCCTTCCGTTTCATTCACGGCCTGCACACCCACGTTGTCGTCCTCATGCTCAGCGACTTCCTGGTGGACTTTAGCCCTTGCGGAAAAGACAGCACCTTTCATGATGACTTTCTGTTTCAGGGCAGTCGGCGCTTTTACTTCCTCCACGATCTCTTTCTTGCCGAAACGAAGCTTGGCACCTTCTGCCTCCGCAGATGCCTTCTTGGTACGCAGCTTCCTGCTCGGCAGACGGGCTTTCGCCTCATCCGCCTTGCCGGCAGCCTTTTCCGCTTTTTCAGCGGCTTTCTTTACCGATTCATTTCTCAGGTCTTCCCCGGTGAAATGAAGTTTCGTCGTCTGCTTCTTCATTCACACCTCCCATATCACCCATCCTTCTGGACTGAGTTGTCGATCCATTTCGTGGTCATGATCTTGTAGAGCTCCAGATCCGTCGGGAAGTGATCCACGAAAGGAAGGATGACATTGCCATAAAAAAGCAGCCCTTCGCCTTCGCCGGACTGCGTCACATAAGATAACTGATGAGGGGAAATATTCAGCTGTTTGGCCAGGATCGCACGGTCGCCGGAAGCCTGGTTGAGCATATACAGAAAGTCGCTGTTCTCGAAGATATTTTCCACCTCGCGGGAGGACAGCAGGTCCTTCACGTTCTGCGTAATGCCGGTCGGGATGCCGCCCCACTTACGGAACCTCTTCCATATCTCCACGGAATAGGCCGCCGTCTGTTCCTCACGGAGCAGCAGATGGAATTCGTCCATGTAGTAGCGGGTGGTCTTGCCTGCGTCACGGTTGGCCGTGACACGGCCCCAGACCTGATCCTGCACTATTAACATTCCGATCTTCTTCAGCTGCTTGCCCAGTTCCTTGATGTCATAGCAGACCAGACGATTGCTCACATCCACGTTTGTCCGATGGTTGAACAGATTCAGGGAACCTTTGACATAGATCTCCAGCGCGGTCGCTACATGGTGGGCTTCCTTCTCTTCCTGTTCCAGAAGGGCGTTGTAGAGATCCTCCAGAAGCGGCATGTTCTCCGGCTTCGGGTCATTGAAATAGCCCTGATAGATCTGATGGACACAGCGGTCAATGACCGTCTTTTCCACCGGCTGCAGGCCTTCCTTGCCGCCGACAATCAGCTCGCACAGGGAAAGGATAAAGTCCGCCTTCAGGGCGATCGGATTATCCTCCTCCGAATAGTTCGCGTTGATATCCATGGGGTTGATATACTGCGTGCTGGTAGGGCTGATCTTGATGACCTGGCCGTTAAACCGGTGCACCAGCGGGGAATACTCTGCTTCCGGATCGCAGATGATAATGTCGTCGTCCGTCACCAGGAAAGCATTGGTGATCTCACGCTTGGCACTGAAGGATTTACCGGAACCCGGTGTGCCCAGGATCAGGCCGTTCGGGTTTTTCAGAAGCTTCCTGTCCACCATGATCAGGTTGTTGGAAATGGCATTCAGGCCATAGTACAGGGCTTCCTTTCCGTTCTGGAAAAGCTCCTGGGTCGTAAACGGGATCATGATGCCGGTCGCGCTGCTGGTCATCTGCCGCTCGATGGTGATCAGGTTCTGAGCCAGCGGAAGGCTGCTCTCCAGCTCCTGCGGCGTCTTCCCGGTATTCATCACAAGGAAGGTGATGCGGAACATACGCTCATTCTGGCTCTGCAGTTCCTTCAGGAAGTTCTTCGCGTCCGTTCCGTAAGTCACCAGGTCGCTCGGCAGGATATCCATGTCATAGCCGGACCGGATGGCTTTTTTCTGTTCCTCGATCTTGGAACGGTCCAGCTCTGTGATCGTATGCTTGATCTGCTTGATCGCCTCCGTCTGGTCTACCGCCTGAAGATGAATCGTCAGGATCTGCGTGGACTCCATATCAAGAAAATCTTTCAGCAGTTCATCCGACAGATCCGAAGCCGTAATGGCCAGGTAGCTCATGGCACCGTAGATGCTGCCCATCTGAAAGCTCCGGCTGCCGGGAAAGGCAAAGGCCGTCGGTGCGATGAAATCCTTCACCGAGAGACCGGTCTTAGGAAGCCATGCCCAGTCAAAATAGAACCGGTCGCTTTCGTCCAGGTGGAACATGTCATGCATGAGCTGCAGGCGTTCTTTCCCATTCAGCGCTTTAGCCCTGACGCCGAGCCTGCGAAAGTTGTTGAGAAGATCATTCTGCACATGGATGAGCCGGGGCTTTGCCTGCCGCATGCTGTCCGCCTCAATGCCGAAGGTCAGGTATTTGGTCTTGGTCAGGCCGTTGTTGCCCTGCTCCAGCTGGGTCTTCAGCATCTGGCTGTATTCGCTCCGGACGGAATTGAATGCGTCCTTCTGGAAAGGG
>CADAXW010000075.1 GCA_902792005.1 uncultured Lachnospiraceae bacterium | reverse complement strand
GACTCCAATGTTCGATGTTCCTTGATATACTGATCCAGGATCTCAGCCGCATCCCCGATGATCTCTGCGCAGGGGCGTTTTCTGTAATACTCCTCTGTACGTGCCTCGGGAACCGGAACATCGTGCCGTACGCTGAGTCCCAGCATCTCCCGGCAAATGATAGTCCCGTGCTTCTCCTCGAACCTATGGGCCAGTTCCTGGATCCCGGCATAATGATCCGCCTTGACCTGACCGGTTTCCGGCCCATCATATCCATAGAGAAAACCGGCGATCATAAACATCCCGCTGACAGATCCGCACACCTCCCGTAGTCGTCCCATCCCTCCACCGAAGGAGGACGCTATCCGAAGGAGCGTCGTCCTGTCCATGGGAAGCAGATCAGCGAAGGCAAGCACAATGGCCTGCGAACAGTTGTAGCCCTTTTTGAAATTCTCCATAGCAATTTCTCTTCTTGTCATTATATGTCTCCTCCTTGTCTAATGAAGGCCAATTTTGATTTTTACCTGGAATAAGCATCCAAAACATCGCTAATGGCCGGGATAGCTTCTCTTTGACGGAGTTCACAGAGCTACTTGTGAACCAGCAGCGACTGCCCCGTCATCTCCGCCGGTTTTTCCATCCCCATCATATCGATCAGCGTAGGGGCTATGTCAGCCAGACGGCCCCCTTCTCTCAGGGTGTAGTCGGAATCATAATTTACAAGAATGACGGGAACCGGATTCGACGTGTGGGCGGTCCAGGGTTCTCCCGTCTCGGAGTCCACCATCACCTCCGCATTTCCATGATCTGCACAAATGAGCAGCTGGCCATTCACTTCTTCTACGCAGTCTACCAACCGTCCGATGCACGTATCGATTGAAGTGATGGCCTCTATCGTGGCCTTCTCCAAACCGGTATGCCCTACCATATCCGAGTTGGCAAAATTCGCGATGATCACGTCATACTCCCCGGAACGGATCTTTTCAAGCATGGTGTCACATACCTCATTTACACTCATTTCCGGCTTCAGATCATACGTGGCGACCTTCGGTGACGGAATCAGAAAACGATCCTCCCCTTCAAATGCCTCATCAACACCGCCATTAAAAAATGAGGTCACATGGGCATATTTCTCCGTCTCTGCAATCCTTGCCTGCTTCATACCGTTTGCCGCAATCCACTCACCAAAGGTATTGGTAAGCATCACCTTTTCGAAGGCAACCTCCTTATTCGGGATGGTCGAATCATAGTCTGTAAAGCAGGTATAGCACACCTGCTTGCGAGGCCCTCTGTCAAAGCCGTCAAACTCATCGCAACAGAAGGTGCGGGTAATCTGCTTGGCACGATCCGGGCGGAAATTGAAGAAGATAATGGAATCACCGTCATTAATCGTTGCCACCGGGGAACCATCCTGCATTATGACTGTCGGCAGAACGAACTCATCTGTCTCGCCCTTTTCATAGGATTGCGTCACAGCCTCTATGGCGGATGCTGCTGTCACGCCTTCCCCGCGGGTCATGCATAGATAGGCCTTCTCGATACGATCCCAATTGTTATCCCTGTCCATAGCATAATAGCGACCTCCCACTGTGGCGATCCTGCCACAGCCGATCCTGTCCATCTCTTTCTGCAGTTCCTGAATATACCCTTTTCCTGCGTCCGTGGCCGTATCCCGCCCATCCAGAAAGCAATGCACATATACCTTCTCAAGCCCGTGACGTTTTGCCAGCTCCAGCAGTGCATAGAGATGGGAATTATGGCTGTGCACGCCGCCATCGGAGACCAGGCCATACAGATGAAGGCTTGTCCCCTTTTCCTTTGCGTTATTTACTGCCTTCAGAAGCGCCGCATTTTCATAAAATGCACCATTCTCGATCTCCTTGGAGATCCGTACCAGATCCTGGTCTACCACCCTTCCGGCACCGATATTCAGGTGCCCTACCTCAGAGCTTCCCATCTGTCCTTCCGGAAGACCTACCGCCAGGCCGCTGGCCTCGCACGTTACATATGGGCACTCCTTCCTCAGCCTGTCCAACACGGGCGTGTCAGCCATGGCGATCGCATTGTGTTCCTTCTGCTCACTCACCCCAAAGCCGTCAAGGATCAGAAGAACCGTCGGCCTCTTCCTGTCCGACTTCTTCGTCTCCTGCCCTTTTTTCTCTCCGCGTTGTACGATAAATACGATCGTCACAACCAAAAGGACTGCCAATAACAAAACCGGAAGTAATACCTTCAAACGTTTTGTTTTCATTGAATGTCTCCCTTCATCACTATTCATACAAACCACCTTTAATGGATAAACTAGCATTTATTATAGCATTTTGAACTTCAAAGCAAGTACCTGGTTCCCTACCTGGGATTCGCGGATGCTATTCCCGGTCCAAGGCCCTGGCAACGAATCTGACGCTGAAAGCAGCCGAAGATGGGCTTAATGCCTGCGTGGTCCACCCCTCCGGAATCATGGGCCCAGAGGACTATGCCATGGGAGAAACGACAAAAACCCTGATCGAGATCATTAACGGCAAAATGCCTGCAGGTATCAACGGGAGCTTCAACCTCTGCGATGTCCGGGATCTTGCTGATGGTGTGATCCGAGCTGCAAGATCCGGGAAACGTGGGGAATGCTATATTCTTGGAAACGAACCGGTGAGCTTCAGGGACTTCACCCGCCTGGTTGCAGAAGAAAGCGGCTGTAAGAAAATGAAGATATTTCTTCCGATCCGTGTGGCTAATTTCCTTGCAAGGATCCTGGAGCGTAAGGCAAAAAAGGCCGGAGAAAAACCCCTCATGACCACATTTTCCGTATATAATCTGGCGAGGAACAACCGCTTCGATTCAGGCAAGGCAAACCGCGAACTGGGATACACCGCACGGCCATACAGAGAAACCATCCGGGATGAGATCACGTGGCTGAAGTCCGTCGGTTTGACCTAGAGCCACCTCAATTATAGAACATCCGGCCCATTGTACCTGATGCCAAGCATGGTCAGATCATCGAACTGCGGCGCTTCCTTTACGAACGCATCTACGGCTTTCCGAACGCCCTGCAGGATCTCCTGCTGTGACAGGCCTTCCGGAAGAGCATTCAGCGCTTCCAGTGTCCGATCCGTGCCGAAAAGCTCATTATTTGCATCTGTGGCTTCCGCAACTCCATCGGTATAGACAAAAATGCTGTCTCCTTTTTTCAGTGTCATCTCATGATTCACATACTTTGCCTTTGGCAGCGCTCCGATGGCAATACCATGCTTGTCCTTCAGCAGCTCATAGCGTCCGTTCACATTGATCATCGGGAATTCATGTCCGGCGCTGGAAGTGATCAGCTTTCCGGTGCTGAGCTCCAGAATCCCCAGCCATACGGTAACGAACATATTCGCCTTGTTGGTGGAATTGATCTGCTTATTGACCCTCGCCAGGATTTCCGCAGGCGTTCCTCCCATCAGGGCATGGTCGTTGATCAGGATCTTGGAGGACATCATAAAGAGCGCCGCCGGCACCCCTTTTCCGGATACGTCCGCGATCACCATACCCAGATGATCATCGTCGATCATAAAGAAATCATAGAAATCACCGCCTACCTCCTTGGCCGGATCCATCGATGCATAGATATCAAATTCCGGGCGTTCCGGGAATGCCGGGAAGATCGAAGGAAGCAGCCCGGCCTGGATCTCCGTGGCCAAATTCAGCTCCGCCTCAGTGGAAGCAAGCTTCTTGTCCTTTTCATTGAAGATCACGCAGTACATTATGATGAGCGACATCAGGATCACTCCATACTGCGCCGAATTGCCGAAAAGTCCCCCGGTGATTATGTATTCCACGAGCGGCAGAATGATGAAGGTCAGCGCCGCCGCCTTCTGACTGCGGGGATTATCACTATTAATGATCAGAACCGTCGTGATAAGCGAGATCAGACCCAGAAAGATATCCTCGGCAAAGGAGAGGCCGGTTGCCTGATACATCCCGCTCTCATCGATAAAGAAAGTAAAGGAAAAGAAGACATTGAGCATTAGGAAAAACGCCTGGATTCCAAGCAAAAGGAGGATGTATCTGTCTACCAGGGAGGAAAGCTTATTGTTAAACCCGAGGGTCTTTCTTATGTACCGGTAGAAAAGGAAGATCATTACAAGATCCATCAACTTGCTGACGAGGCACAGGGCAAAGCAGTATCCACTCCATTCCGGCGCCAGGATCGTATAGTGGATCAATATATTATCCGTAAAGGACAGGCTCACCAGAAGGATCAGAAGACGGAATTCTCTTATTCCGTCTCCCTTCTGATACATACATCCGTAAAAAAGACCCGCTGCGATCAATGCTCCCAGGGAATCGATCCCCACATCAAACAGACTCTGCTGCAGCCTTTCATCTTCGTAGAAAGGCGTACTGAAAAGGATGATAAATACAGCTAAGGCGATCGTAACAAAAAGTCCGATGAATATCGTGTCTACTTTAAATTTCTTGTTCATTTCCCTTATGCCCTTCCTTCAGACTCTTCCGACGGTCACCAGATATCCTTTTTTGTCAAAGGTGTACCTCTTCCCGTCGATCACTACCGTCTTTCCTTTGACATACCAGCCCTTCGCATTTCCGTACCGCCGGCCGGCCTTACTCTTCTTCCAGGAGCACCTTGCCCGATCCCAACGGGATCCATCCTTCTTCAACCAGTATCCGCTGATGAATTTCGAGCATTCCGCCTCCGATCTTCTTCCAGCCGGTCTGCATCGCTCCCTGAGCCCCGAAGTAATACCTCTTTCCGCCGATCTTCTTCCAACCGGTCTGCATCGCTCCCTGGGCCCCGAAGTAATACTTCTTTCCGCCGATCTTCTTCCAGCCGGTCTGCTCCGCCCCGTCCGGATTGAGATAATACCTCTTTCCGCCACGCGTGATCCAGCCGGATTTCGTAAGTACCCCGGTGCCGGCATCATGCCACAGCTCATGCATGCCCTCCTCTTCGCTGTACTCCCGCGCATAGATCACGATCCCGTCGGACACAGTCCGCTTCCCTTCCCTGTAGGCGCGCAGGAGGTTCGGGTTTCCGGAGATGCAAAGCCGTGTCAGATGGTTGTTATATACGTACAGCCGGTACAGCGCCGGAAGCGCGCTCACATCGATCTTCCCCAGGCGGTTGTCCGGACAATCCAGGATCTCCAGGGCCTTATTCCTGCTTAGATCCAGAGATGTGATCTTATTCTCTCTGCATTCAACATAGGTCAGTCCGGTATTCTTCCTAAGGTCGAGCCGCGTCAGTGCATTGCACCCACAGGACAGGTATTCCAGACGCGGACATCCCATCACGTCCAGCGCCTCCAGCTGATTGGATCTGCACGACAGCATGCGAAGCCTTCCGTTCGTTGAAATATCCAGGGACTTCAGCTGATTTTCCCCGCAGTACAGCTTCTCCAGTTTTGTATTCTTCGTTACATCCAGCGTCCGGATCTGATTCTCTGAGCAGTCCAGTTCCTTCAGGTTCGGGAAGGATTCCACACCCCGAATATCCGCAATACCCTTCATGGATACGCGGATCACCGTAACCGAAGAGATCTCTGTCCCGTCCAGATCACCGCTCCCATCGGGATCAAAGGCTCCAGAGATATAGGAACGGAAATGCGGATCCGGAAAATGTTCCGCATCCAAGGGTATATCCGGCTCAGCCGCGAACACCGATGCGGTCATCAGCGGGGAGAGCGCCAGCATCACCAGGATAATTCCCGCCACGCGGAACAGGGCATATCCGCTATGCCCCGTCCGCCTTCGTTCCGACATCATTTGTGTCAACCACATTCGTCGCCTGCATGTCTTCACCCTGTACTTCCTCCTATCCGTCGAATATGTTCGAGGTTATTTCTGTCGGTCATTTCCTCTCTGCATCATTGTATCACATACCTCGGTGTTTTTTGAGATGCATTCCCGGGCAGGCGTTCGGCATATTCGCCGGGTGATCATTCGATATTCAGCGCACTGTCAAAGCCCACAAGCTCGATCACGTCCCTTACCGGCTGCGTCAGATTCCGTACCACCATCTCGCCCTGCTCGTCCATGACCTGTGAGGCACCCAGC
>CADAXW010000074.1 GCA_902792005.1 uncultured Lachnospiraceae bacterium | reverse complement strand
CCGGTGTGAGACGGCTCAGAGCAGCGTTTGTATAGGAACCATCCTCGGTTACCTCACGAAGGAACCAGGAGGGCGGTATAAAGGCGTTTGCAGCCTCTATGGAGGGGAATTCCACTTCTGCATAGATCAGGCCCTCCAGATCGCCATGAAAGATATCCAGTTCAATGGTGAGAGATGCATCCCCGGGACAGGGGATCAGATACCGGGTCTTCTGAATAAAGATGCCGCTTACCTTCTCGGACAGCTGCCGGTACTGCTCAGCAGTCAGATCGGTTTCGAATTCCTCTCGGGCAAGGAGACCGTCGGACTTCACCGTAAGACGGAAGGAGTCATTGCTTTGGCGGATCCGGATCACCGGATCAGTGGAGATATAGCCCTGGGACATTTCCTTTGAGGGATAGTCGCTGAGGGTGAGGCCGGAAGGATCGGCCAGGAATTTGCGTTCGATTTCCATGGTTGGTACCTCGCTTATTTTGACATTTACTTGATTATATACTGTTTTTCGTTCGCACCGCAAGCCGGAAGAGAAAGATAGAGAATAATATAGAAAACGAATAGAAAAGAAAAGGAGAAGCGTATGAGTAAGGTTTATGTACTTTTGGCAGAGGGCTTTGAAGAGAGTGAGGCAGTGGTGCCCATCGATCTTCTTCGCCGTGCAAGGGTTGAGGTGGTAACGGTTTCCATTACGGAGGAGCCGCTGGTATTAAGCTCTCATGGAATCCCCGTGACGGCAGATACCGTTCTTTCCAAGGTTGAGGATACGGCAGATGCCCTGTTCCTTCCCGGCGGACTGAAGGGAACCAACAATCTGAAGGCCAGTGAGGCTGTGGCAGAGTTTATCCGGAGACATCTGGAAGCGGATCGGTATATGACTGCAATCTGTGCTGCACCCACCGTATATGGGGAAATGGGACTTCTTCAGGGAAAGAAGGCGACCTGCTATCCGGGGCATGAGGATAAGCTTCAGGGAGCAGAGTGGACCGGTGCGGTTCAGACGGTTGCAGTGGATGGAAAGTTTATCACCAGCCGTGGTATGGGAACATCCCTGGACTTCGGCCTGAAGCTGATCGAGGTTCTGGTGTCCCGGGAAAAGGCACAGGAGATCGCAAATCAGGTACTGCACCCGAGAGCATTATAGAAACAGGTATTTACGAAAGTACGAAAGGAAAGAAAAAGAAATCAGATGAAACATATCACAGTACGTGACATCGTAAAAGCAACGGAAGGCACTCTGATCCTGATGAATGGATCAGATGAGGAAGGCGAGATAGGGGAACGGATCCTTAAGGATATCTGCATCGATTCCAGGATCATCTCCGAGGGAGATCTGTTCATTCCGCTCCTTGGCGAAAATGTGGACGGTCACAAGTACCTTCCCGAGGCAATGAAGACAGCGGCAGCGGCCCTGACCTCCAAAAAACCGGAGGAGCTGTATCCGACACCGGAAGCGATGGAGGAGGCGAAGAAAAGGGGCGATGTTCTGATCCTCGTGGAGGATACGGAGAAGGCAGAGCAGGATGTGGGAGCATATATCCGCATGCAGTATGAGCCGCCGGTCATCGGCGTAACAGGCAGCGTAGGAAAGACGACAACCCGCAGGATGATCGTTACTGCCCTCAGCGGAACCCGTGAGGTCTATGAGACGCCGGGTAACTATAATTCCAGATACGGAATTCCCATTGCCACCAGTCGTATGCTGGATCAGCCTTCAGAGGCAGCGGTCCTGGAGATGGGGATCGACCGCATCGGAGAGATGGACATTCTCCGCTATGTGGCTCGTCCTGAGATCGCAGTGGTAACCATGATCGGAACCTGCCATATGGAGTATTTCGGTGATCAGGAGACGATCCGGGAGCAGAAGCTTCTTTGTGCATCCAAGGACACCGTCCTTTTCCTAAATGGAGACGATCCCATGCTTTGGGAGATGAAGGGTAAAGCTGAGGCAAAGGAGGTCCTTTACTATGGCTTTAACCCGGAAGCGGAGTATCGCGCAGAGGAGGTTTCCGTTGGCGATACCCATGTTCGTTTCGTTTACTGTCACGGAGATGTGAAAGTGCCGGTGGAGCTTCCGGTTTTGGGAGATCATAATGTCAGAAATGCCGTGGTTGCCATGGCGATCTGTGATTATCTGGGCCTGGATCTGGACCAGTCTGCAAAGGCGCTGGAAGACTTTCGGCCCATGCGGCAGATCACAAAACGCATGCCCGGCGGAACCGTGGTCATTGATGATACCTATAATGCGAGCCCGGACTCCATGAAGGCTCTGCTCAGCGTTCTGAATGACTATCCTACGGAGGGAAGCCGGTGGGCTGTGCTGGGAGATATGTTTGAGCTGGGGGCAACCGAGCTGGAGCAGCATGCAGGCGTAGGCGATACATTTGCGCAGGTAAATGTAGATCATCTCATCACCGTAGGCGAACGGGCGAAGGTGCTGGGACAGCATGCGGCAAGTGCAAAGCCGGAGCTGGATTATCATGCCATGGACTCTCTGGAGGCTGCGGCAGAATATCTGAAGGAACAGCTGGCACCGGAGGATGTGGTGGTGCTGAAGGCCTCCCATGGAATGCATTTTGACAGAGGAACAGCTGGCACCGGAGGATGTGGTGGTGCTGAAGGCCTCCCATGGAATGCATTTTGACAGGATCGTGGAAGCACTGATCCCGAAGGAAAATTGACTTGGTAATCGGGAGAAAATCGAAAGATAATAGAAAATGAAAATTGTTTTCATTTTCTATTGACAAACCATAGAGATGTGTGTAAAATGAAAACCGTTTTCAGATTAAAAACTGGAAACGGTTTTCATTTTTTTGTTCAACGCGTAGGGACTTAGAGTGAATACAGGAGGCAGAATATGGGTACCAAGCCGAACTACAAAACAAAGCAGCGGGAGCAGCTGCTGGATTATATGAAGACGGTTCCGGGGAAGCATTTCACCGTGAATGATGTCTGCGAATACCTGCACCGCCAGGGATCGACCATCGGTCAGACCACGGTTTACCGGCAGATCGAGAAGATGGTGGATGAGGGCATCATGCAGAAGTATGTCATTGATGCAAACAGCCCGGCCTGCTTTGAGTATGTACCGGAGGACAGCCACAAAAACGGCGTCTGCTTCCACTGTAAGTGCGAAAAGTGCGGAAAGCTGTTCCATATGAACTGTGAGTCTCTGGAGGGGGTTCGCGACCACCTGATGGAGCATCACGGCTTTCAGCTGGATCCCCTTCGGACGGTGTTCTACGGGGTATGTGAGACCTGCAGAGCGACTGCGTAACAGAAATACATTTTGAGAGGTTGATTTACCATGAAGCTGTTTAAGAATATGTTTAAGAAAAAGAAGATCATAACACTGGCACTGGCATTTTGCCTGACCTTTTCCCTTACTGCCTGCGGCGGAAGTGCAGATTCCACCGCCAAGGCGGAGGGAACGGCTACGGAGGGAAAGACACCCGAAGGAAAGACATCGGAAGGAAAGTCTTCTGAGGGAGCATCCACCGCGGGGACAGAAGCCGGGGGAACGGAAGGGACCTCCAACGGGAAGGCGCTGAAGATCGTGACCACCATTTTCCCGGAGTACGACTGGGTGCGTGAGATCCTGGGGGAGAACCCGGCAGGTGCAGAGGTGACAATGCTTCTGGATAACGGAGCGGATCTGCACAGCTATCAGCCCACCGCTGAGGATATCATGCGGATCTCCACCTGTGATGTGTTTATCTATGTGGGAGGAGAATCGGACAAGTGGGTGGATGATGCTTTGAAGGAATCAGTCAATCCGGATATGAAGGTCATAGATCTCATGGATGTTGTGGGAGATGCGGCGAAGGAAGAGGAAGTGATCGAGGGCATGGAATCTGACGATCATGACCACGAGGACGCAGACCACGAGCACGCAGACCACGAGGACGCAGACCACGAGGATGATGACCATGAGGATGAAGACCACCACCATGAGGGCGGTGAAAAGGAATATGATGAGCATGTATGGCTTTCGCTTAAGAATGCGGAAAAGATCGTAGGCGCGATCGCTGAGGCACTGGGCGCACTTGATACTGCAAATAAGGCAGTTTACGATTCAAATGCAGCAGCATACAGGGAGTCTCTTACAAAGCTGGATACAGAGTATAAAAATGCAGTGGATGCAGGGAAGACAAAAACGCTTCTGTTCGGAGACCGGTTCCCCTTCCGTTATATGGTTGATGATTACGGGCTTTCCTATTTCGCAGCCTTCGTGGGATGCTCTGCTGAGACAGAGGCCAGCTTTGAGACCATTACCTTCCTTTCCGGAAAGGTGGATGAGCTGGGACTTAAATGTGTATTCAAGATCGACGGAAGCGACGGAAAGATCGCTGAGACCATCGTAGGTAATACAAAGACAAAGGATCAGAAGGTCCTGACACTGAACTCCATGCAGGGTGTTACGGCACAGGATGTGGCAGACGGCGCGAAGTATCTGAAGATCATGGAGGATAACCTTTCGGTTCTGAGTGAAGGACTGAAGTAGAGCGCTTCTGCAGCAGTATGGCATAGAATACAGAACGGATAATGAGGTTTTAGGCATGGATCGAGATGATTTGAATTTAAAATGGAAGCATCTCCATACGGAACATTTGATACAGGATCAGTGGATCGATCTTCGGGCCACATCCTATCAGATGCCGGACGGAAATGTATATGAGCCCTATTATACCTTCCGCAGGAAGGACTATGTGGTGATCGTAGCTTCCGACACCGAGGGGAGATATCTGACGGTGCGTCAGTTCCGTCAGGGCTGTCGGTGCGTTACAACGGAGTTTCCTGCAGGCTGCATCGAGCCTGAGAAGGAGGAGAGGAAAGCAGAAGCTGATATGGAGATGCCTGCAGCTCCCTGCTCGGAGGAAGCTGCGCTCATGGCTGCAAAGAGGGAACTACAGGAAGAGACGGGTTATACCTGTGAAGACTGGGAGCATATCCTGACACTTCCCGCAGAGGCCACGGTATCGGAGGATTTCGTACATTTGTACCGTGCGAAAAACTGCAGGAAGGTGAGCGGACAGACTCTGGATGATATGGAATTCCTGCATGTGGAGCTTCACACGGCTGAGGAAATCGATCAGCTGATCCGCGAGGGAAGGTTCCAGCAGATATCGCACGTTGCGGCATGGAGGCTGCTATGACGACGTGTGTATGTTCTTGACATTTTCTTTATTCATGGTAAGATATATATATGTTAGTTGAAGGCGTTTCTTGTGAGAGGAGGCATTGATGAAAGCATCTGTTTATATCGAGTTTTACGGTGAGCAGGTAAGTCAGGATTATCTGGTTGGCGAGGTTAAGAAGATCTGGGAAAATGATGGTAAGAAGCTTGAAGATCTGAAGACCATTTCCCTTTATATCCAGCCGGAGCAGGATATGGTTTATTATGTAGTTAACGGCGATGTTGCCGGTTCTTTCCATATCATCAACACACAGAATGATTTCTAAGTAGACAGGAAATCATTACATGTCAATGGGGACAGGTACGATAGTATCTGTCCCCGTGGTTGTTCATTCACATATTTGGAGGAACCTATGATCGCGATAATAGATTATGACGCAGGCAATATAAAAAGTGTGGAGAAAGCCCTTCAGTACCTGGGGCAGGAAACAGTCCTTACCAGAGATCCTGAGGTGATCCTGAGTGCGGAACGGGCCGTTCTTCCGGGTGTTGGTGCCTTTGGGGATGCCATGGAGAAACTGCGGGGATACGGACTGGAGCCGGTGATCCGTGATTTCGTGGCAACCGGTAAGCCCTTCCTGGGTATCTGCCTGGGACTTCAGCTGCTCTTTTCCGAGAGCGAGGAAAGCCCGGGAGTAAAGGGACTGGGACTTCTTCCCGGCAGGATCCGCAGGATCCCGGAGGGAGAGGGACGCAAGGTTCCGCAGATTGGCTGGAATGATATCTCCATTCGGCCGGATTCCCGTCTCTTTGCAGGCGTCAGGGATCATAGCTACGTGTATTTCGTCCATTCATATTATCTTGAGGCAGAGCGTCCCGAGGACGTGGCGGCAACCACCGAGTACGGTGCGCTGATCCATGCGGCAGTGGAATCCGGAAATGTGTTCGCCTGCCAGTTCCATCCGGAGAAGAGCTCGGATGTTGGACTGAAGATCCTTAAGAATTTCATCTCCCTGTAGATGATCGTAGGAACAGGAGGAAGTAGAAATGCACACAAAACGAATCATTCCCTGCCTGGACGTGAAGGACGGCCGGGTGGTAAAGGGTATCAATTTTGTAGATCTGATCGATGCAGGAGATCCGGTGGAGTGCGGAAAGGCGTATGACGCTGCAGGCGCAGATGAGCTGGTATTCCTGGATATCACAGCATCCAGTGACAGAAGAGCCATTGTGACGGACATGGTAAGAAGAGTGGCGGAGACGGTTTTCATCCCCTTTACGGTAGGCGGCGGGATCCGTACCATCGAAGATTTCCATGACATCCTGCGGGAAGGCGCAGACAAGATCTCTGTAAACTCCGCAGCCATCGATAATCCCCGGCTGATCTCCGATGCGGCAGACAAGTTCGGAAGCCAGTGCGTTGTGGTAGCCATTGATGCAAAGCGTCGGAAGGACGGAGAAGGCTGGACCATATATAAGCATGGCGGACGTCTGGACTGCGGGATCGACGCAGTAGAATGGGCTGTCAAGGCGGACCGTATGGGGGCAGGAGAGATCCTGCTTACCAGTATGGACTGTGACGGAACCAAGGCCGGTTACGATATCGAGCTTACCCGCGCCATCTCTGAAGCGGTTTCCATTCCGGTGATCGCATCCGGCGGAGCAGGAACCATCGATCATTTTTATGAAGCGGTAACGGATGGCAAGGCAGATGCTGCGCTGGCCGCGTCGCTGTTCCATTTCAAGGAACTGGAGATCCGTGCGGTGAAGGAAGGGCTTCGGGCCAGGGGTGTGTCCGTAAGACTGTAATGGAGATCACCGGGGGTATAACATTTCCGGGAAAGGAATTAAGAGGAATGATAGAGTATAAATTCATGCGGCTTCCGAAGGAACTGTATCTGGGGCTGAGAGCCTCCGTAGGATGGAAGTCCCTGTCTGACCGGCAGGTGCATGCGGCTCTGCATGGCTGCAAGGCCATGATCACGGCCTGGGATACGGAAACCGGTGAGGTGGTCGGCATGGGCCGTCTGGTGGGAGATGAACTGGTGATCATGAATATCCAGGATCTCATCGTACGACCGGATTATCACGGCCGGGGGATCGGTTCAGAGCTGATCCGTTACCTGAAGGAAAAAGCGGCAGAAGCCATGGAACCGGGAGAAGAGCTGATGTTCACCCTGATGTGCGCGAAAGGCCGGGAACGGTTCTATGAGAAGAACGGGTTCATCGCAAGACCCACACCGGATCTTGGACCTGGTATGATCATGTATCTGCACGAAGAAGACGGGCCGAAGAAGTGAT
>CADAXW010000073.1 GCA_902792005.1 uncultured Lachnospiraceae bacterium | reverse complement strand
ACTCTTGGACTTACCCAGAAAATGACCAAAAACATGTATCCCTACACCATAAAGCAGGGGACCTATAAAGGGAAGCTTGTAGCAGTCAGCGGCCAGACCTGTCCGGGCGTTGTCTTCTACAATAAGAAGATCGCAAAAAAGGTTTTCGGTACCGACAACCCCACCGCCATCCAGAAGAAGCTGAAAGACTGGAATACCTTCTATGAAAGCGGAAAAGCCCTGAAGAAGAAGGGATACAGTCTTGTGGCTTCCGCGGACGAAGTTGAGGAGGCTTTTCTTTACGGAAAGAACAATGCCTGGGTGAAAAGCTCCGGAAAGACCCGTACTGTCACTATAGATGCATCAATCAAGAATTACGCGAAATACTTGATAAAGCTGTCAGAAAGCGGTTTTACAAAGAATACGTCGAAGTGGTCCAGTATGTGGAGCGAAGGCATCAAGAACAACAAAGTATTCTGCTATTTCGGTTCCCCATGGATGACCACGGTTGTTTCTATGTATGGCGCAAAAAACGGTGAATGGGGCGTCTGCCAGGGTCCGGCCAAATTCAACTGGGGCGGAGATTATCTCATGGCAGGAAAAAAGACGCCGAATAAGGAACTGACGAAGTTTATGCTGGCGGAGCTCACCTGTGACACCGCACTTGCTGTAAAGTTTGCCAATGCAGAAGGAAGCCTGACAAACAACAAGGTTGCGAATGCCCGTCTCGCCAACGGTTCAGCCACAAAGGCCAATCCCATCAAGAAATTCTTTAAGGGACAGAACGCATATAAGATCTACGCCAATGCAGTAAAGGGAATGAAGTCTTACCTGACTTATGATGATACCACCGTTTTCTCCTGTGTGAAAACGGTTTCCAACGGTTATATCTATGGAGAGTATGAATCAAAGTTTCTTATGGACGAAATAAAATTCTGCATAGAAAATGATACTGGTTGGAAAACAAAATAATACATCCAGCAACAAAGCGGGCAGGAGTAATCTCCTGCCCGTTTTCCACTTCAGTTATCCTCGTCGTCACTCCACTGTTTCAGAATCTGATACAGTTCCTCAAAAGAGGATGCTGCGTAATCGATCTCATACTCCTTCATTCTTTCTTCGATATCCCCGGACGGCATAAACCACACGGACGCGATAGACGCATTTTTCGCGCCCAGCATATCGGAAGAAAGCGAATCACCGATCATGATGCAGGTGACTGTCGGTTCCCCGATCCGGTCCAGACAGATATCAAAGAATGCTTTGTCCGGTTTTGTCACCCCCAGATCTTCACTGATAAAGAGATCCTCAATATAATCGCCAAGCCCTGTTGATGCAATCCTTCCCTTTGCATTCAGGGTTGCGCCGTTGGAGGCAATATATATCCTGCACTCCGGGATGGTTTCCTTCAGCTTTCTCACAAACTCCAGAGCGCCATCCATCAGCACGCCGTTCACGGACATGGTTCGGATGAACTCATCATTGACCTGCAAAGGATCGAGATCCGTTGTATCTCCCCCACATCTTGCAAACACATCCTGAAATCGTTTGATAAAGAGCTCCGTCCGTGTGATACTCCCCTTCTCCAGCTCCAACCAGAGGGACTTGTTATACGCTTTAAACGCCTGATAGATCTCATCCGAGAAGGAAAGGCCATGCGACTCCAGAACGATCCTGAGTGCTTTATACTCAGACGCATGAAAGTCCAGCAAGGTCTGATCGAGATCAAAGAGAAAATTATGATGCGTCTTCACTTCCGTTTTCGTTTCCATTTTTTATCTCCACTTCCGGATCAGCAGAATATCTCTCTGCAAATCTCCTCATAACTCTTTTTGTAAATGATATAGCTGTTGATCACGGGTGTACTGAAATCAATGAGCGGGACCTCTCTCAGCCTTCCCTTCTCCAGATGGTGTTCTGCCATATCCTTCGGCAGAAAGGTGTAATTATCCTGATCCAGAAGAAACGGAACGATCTTCATACAGTCATCGATCTCCAGTTCAAACTGATGGTACTTCGGGAAAAGCTTCCGGATATACTGCCCCACATCCTGAAGAGCGAAGTTACACATCAGATATTTCTCCTCCAGCAGCTGGGCCTCCGTAATCCCGTCCTTATATCTCCTGTTCCTGCTCCTGGTCACCAGCACCAGCTGATCCTGCTTATACAGTTCACAGTGCAGGGAATTCTTTTTAATGGGCAGATATGTGAAGACCACATCCAGCATGTCATTCTGCACCTGCTCCAGCAGATGATCCGACAGACCGATAGATATCTTCAGATAATCTCCCGGATGTGTTTTTCGATGCTCCCGGATCCGCTCCGCCAGATGGGCTTCATATATGGAGTCTGCGCATCCGATCCTGAGATAATGATCATACATCCGGACCGAGGAGATCTCCGCCAGTGAGTTCTCCGTAAGCTCCATCATTTTCTCCGCATAAACCATGAACTGCTCTCCCTTTACCGTCAGTTCCACGCTTCGGTTTGTACGGGTAAAAAGCATGAACCCAAGCTCCTTCTCCAGTTCATTGATCCGGTTGGTCACCGTAGACTGCGCTACAAAGAGTTGATCCGCCGCCCTTGTATAATTCCGGGTCCGAGCCAGCACCAGAAACGTTCTGATCGATTCCGTATCCATATCTTATCGTCTCCTTATTCTGTATAACAATTCGATTTTCGAATTGTATCTATTTATTTTATTCATTTTACAAATAATACAACATATGCTAAAAACAGTAAAGTACAAACTCTTCAACGAAAGAAAACCAGACCCATCATACAAAGGAGGCACAGGATGAACGATATCATTTTAAGCAATAAGACATATAAGCTTGAGCAGGACCCTTATATCTATCAGCTGCAGGACACCCCTGATCCCGAGCTGTTCCGGGAAATGTTCCCCTACACGGAAACGCCGAAGGTCGCATTTAACTACCGGCGCGTACCGGAGAACATGCCCGAGGATATCTTCATCACCGACACCACCTTCCGTGACGGTCAGCAGTCCAGAACGCCCTACACCACTGAGCAGATGGTGCACATTTACAAGCTGCTTCATAAGCTGGGCGGTCCGAAGGGCATGATCCGTCAGACCGAATTCTTTGTTTACTCCGAGAAGGATCGCAAAGCTCTGGAACAGTGCATGGAGCTGGGCTATGAATTCCCGGAGCTCACCACCTGGATCCGGGCCAGCAAAAAGGATTTTGAACTGGTACGTTCCATCGGGATCAAGGAGACCGGCATCCTGGTCAGCTGCTCTGATTATCATATCTTCCACAAAATGGGCCTGACAAGAAAAGAAGCCCTGGATAAGTATCTGGGCATCGTGAAGGAATGTATCGAAGCCGGACTTCGTCCCCGGTGTCATTTCGAGGATATCACCCGCGCCGATTTCTATGGCTTTGTGGTTCCCTTTGCCAACGCGCTGATGGAGCTTTCACGGGAAAGCGGGATCCCCGTCAAGATCCGTGCCTGCGATACCATGGGCTACGGCGTCCCCTACCCGGGTGCCGCCCTGCCGCGAAGCGTATCCGGCATCATCTACGGCCTGCAGCATTATTCCGATGTTCCCTCGGAAATGATCGAGTGGCACGGCCATAATGATTTCTATAAGGGCGTTGTTAACGCCACCACCGCCTGGATGTACGGTGCCAGCGCTGTCAACTGCTCTCTTCTCGGAATTGGAGAACGCACCGGAAATGTACCGCTGGAGGCCATGGTCTTCGAATACGCATCCCTCCGGGGACATCTGAACGGCATGAACACACAGGTGATCACGGAGATCGCTGAATATCTGCAGAAGGAAACCGGCTATGACATCCCGCCCATGACACCCTTTGTCGGTGAGAACTTCAACCTGACCCGTGCCGGAATCCACGCAGATGGAATGATGAAGAATCCGGAGATCTACAACATCTTCGATACCGAAGCCATCCTGAACCGTCCGCCCAAGGTATCCGTGAATAACGCATCCGGCCTGGCAGGTGTGGCCTGCTGGGTAAATGATTACCGAAAGAAGCTGGGCCTGGACGCCCTTCCGAAGACCGACGGCCTGATCCGGAAGATCTATGACTGGGTGACCTCCGAATACGAGTCCGGACGGATCACCATCATCAGTGACCGGGAGCTGACGGAGAAGTACGATACATTTTCTTAATATCAAATTCCGTGATAAAACGGAGGAAGAGCCGTGGCGTTGATCCACGGCTCCTCCCATTGGTAAAGGTTTTTTTAGGTTTTTATGAGGGGATTGGTTTTTTTGTTGAACTCATTCTATCACAGGAACTGTCACAGAACTGTCACACGATCAACACCCATCCCAAAACTGCAAAACTAAACGCAACCGCAGTATCAGAACATCTCGATCAGAGGGTTGTTTCTGTACTTCTCCAGCCCCTTCTGGAAGGCTTCATTCATCCGGTTGATATACTCCAAGCGCGTTTTTTCATCCACCATATTGGAAAATGTCACGCCGGCCAGGCCACGGATCAGCACATAGAAATGTAACGCATCCTCAATCTCTCCGATGACCTTCGGATCATGGGTCCCCGCATACTCACAGATAAAGAAGTCCCACATCCGCTTCGCCTGATCTCCGGTGATACCCATATTTCGCTCAGCACCCTCCGGCTGGTCGGAAATGATCATCATGATCTGATAGGTGGCCAGCAGATCGATCATCGGATGTCCCACTGCCGCATCACCCATACCGATCAGCGTGATCTCGTCATTGGCCATCATGATATTTCCGGGATGATAATCTCCATGAATAAATGTCTCTCTGGGCGGAATGCTGTCGATGATCTCACGCATGCCATCAATGGTTTCTATGGGATAGTACCCGCACAGCTCCACGATATCTGCCCACCGGTGAAGACTCAGCCGGGCATCCTGAAGCTCTCCCCCTTCGAATTTCGTGGTATGCAGCTCTTTCAGAAGCTTTGCCATCCGAACCGCATAATCCTCCAGCTTTCTGGGGCCGTCCTTAACGGCCTCTCCCATGGTCTTTGCGTTGATCATTTCATAGATCAAACCATACCTGTCTCCCACCGTTACAATGTCAAAGGAGATCGCCGTTGGGATGATTCCACGAATGAAGGCCCGCTTTGCAGACTCCTTCTCCCTGCGGATCTTCTCGATCGAAATACTCCAGGGGTTATAGACCTTCAGTATCTGCTCATCATTCAAACGGTACACATCGCCGTTCTGGCCGGCGCTAATCTTTTTCAGTCCCTCAATGCTAACTTCTCTCATGCTGCTCCTCCATTCCCCTTCTCATCAACCAACCCACGAATCAACTCTATCCTTTGTTCTCACCCTCTCACTTCAGGTCAAACTCCTCCGATATCCTGTCATACCTCTCCTGCTCCTTCTCCTTGATTGGCTTCGCGGTATCATTCATCGTGTGATGGATTACATCCG
>CADAXW010000072.1 GCA_902792005.1 uncultured Lachnospiraceae bacterium | reverse complement strand
CGTATGGGCAAGGTAAGGAAGATGATAGGGCAGTGTGGTTATGAGGAGCTTCCCTTTGTTCACGGGGACTTTCACGCAAATAACATCCTGGTGGCAGGAGACGAGCCCATGATCATCGATCTGGAGAGCACCCGTACAGGCATCCCGGAGATCGAGCTGGCTTATATGTACGCCCAGATCGTTCTTCTGATCCGGGACAGAAAGGAACTGATCCATCAGCTGAATCAGTTTATCAAGAAGGAAATGACCTTCCTTCGGGACCGCAGGGTATTTGCATTCTTTTTCCGTATCTATTACAGGGCCATTCGGAAAAACCACAGATTTTACTAGAAGAAAAAAGAGATTTTTTACTTGACATTCCTGTAACTACCCTTTATAATAACAAAAGTGCTGATTCGAAAAGCGCTTCGGGATCTTAGCTCAGCTGGGAGAGCATCTGCCTTACAAGCAGAGGGTCATAGGTTCGAGCCCTATAGGTCCCACTAAAATCGCTCAAGCGATTTTGCCCCGGCTTCGCCGGGTATTTTTTCGGAAATCCCATGGTTTTCCGGTATGGCGGGATAGCTCAGCTGGCTAGAGCACACGGTTCATACCCGTGGTGTCGAGGGTTCAAGTCCCCCTCCCGCTATTTGCTGGCCCCATTCTTCCGGGGGACAAAAAAGGCATTGACAGAGGATAAGACGTTATGTTGCCTTGATGCCTTGCAGACCGGGGTGTGGCTCAGCTTGGCTAGAGTGCCTGATTTGGGATCAGGAGGTCGCAGGTTCAAATCCTGTCACCCCGACTTTCATCAAACAGAATAGTCGTATGCGGGTGTAGTTCAGTGGTAGAACACCAGCCTTCCAAGCTGGATATGTGGGTTCGATTCCCATCACCCGCTTTTCTCTTTGCAATCATATCGGAAATGTCGGTTCGGTTGCGAAAGAAGAGCACGTGTCCGTAGCTCAGTTGGATAGAGCAACGGCCTTCTAAGCCGTGGGTCGGGGGTTCGAATCCCTTCGGGCACATGTCGCGATTTTACGAAGTAAAATCGCGGTCCTGAGCGTAGCGAAGGATGCCGCCGCGAAGCGGCGACGCGGTTGCGAAGCAACCGGGCAAAACTATATGGTGGGTATGGCGCAGTTGGCTAGCGCGCCAGATTGTGGCTCTGGAGGCCGAGGGTTCGAGTCCCTCTACCCACCCTTACCGTGAAAACGGTTTTACGGGCAGTTTGATTCTGCAACGAATGGACATCATAGGTTCCTTGGGTCATAGCCAAGCGGTAAGGCACAGGACTTTGACTCCTGCACTCGTTGGTTCGAATCCAACTGGCCCAGTTTTTCCCTTTTTTGGGAATCTAAATGGATGGGCTACTAGCTCAGATGGTAGAGCACTTGACTTTTAATCAAGTTGTCGGGGGTTCGAGTCCCCCGTGGCTCACACAAAGATTGTAATGTCGAACCCGTTCATTCGGGTTCGGCATATTTTTTTTCGCGGCCATGGCGGAATTGGCAGACGCGCAGGATTTAGGTTCCTGTGGGTTATCCCGTGTGGGTTCAAGTCCCACTGGCCGCATATCAAGAAATGTGTTGTATTCTACCGTGAAATTGTGTAAAATAACGGGGATGCGGCATGTATCACGAAGCAGATATTACGGAGGAATTGATATGGAAATCGTTTGTTTGGATCTAGAAGGCGTTCTGGTACCTGAGATATGGATTGCATTTGCCGAGGCAACCGGTATTCCGGAACTCAAACGAACTACCAGAGATGAACCGGATTATGATAAGCTGATGAAGTTCCGTCTGGATATTTTGAAACAGCACGGACTGGGACTGAAGGAAATTCAGGATACCATCGCAACCATCGATCCGATTCCGGGAGCCAGAGAATTCCTGGATCAGCTGCGAGAACTGACACAGGT
Source organism: uncultured Lachnospiraceae bacterium (assembly GCA_902792005.1). Lineage (GTDB taxonomy): Bacteria > Bacillota > Clostridia > Lachnospirales > Lachnospiraceae > Eubacterium_Q. The sequence goes on along the minus strand of CADAXW010000072.1, from coordinate 4,886 downwards.
GATCATCGTCAGCGATACCTTCACGCAGTTTGCTAAACCGCTTATGAAGAAGCTGGGCTGGCCTACCATTTTCTGTAATACACTGGAGGTGGCAGAGGACGGAACCATCACAGGCTTCCGAATGCGGTGTGAAAAATCCAAGTATACAACCGTACGTGCGCTGCAGTCCATGGGTTTTGATACCATTGCCAGCGGAGACAGCCACAATGACCTGGGCATGATCCAGGCCAGCAAGGCAGGCTTCCTGTTCAAGAGTACCGATGCCATTAAGGCGGAGTATCCGGAGCTTCCGGCTTACGAGACCTATGATGAACTGCTCGCAGCGATCAAGGCAGTACTATAAAGCTTACAAAGCAGGATGTATTACAGAGCCGTGTGAAAGCACGGCTCTTTTTTATAAAAACCAGGTTGGCTGAAAAGGAGGAGGAGTCCGTTGAGCGAAGCGGTGATTGAACTGAAGAATCTTTCAAAGAATTATGATGACCAGCAGGTGCTGAAGGGGATCGATCTCACGATCCACAAGAATGAGTTTCTGACCCTTCTGGGGCCGTCCGGCTGCGGAAAGACAACGACCCTCAGGATCATTGCCGGGTTTGAGGAACCCAGCGGAGGTGAGGTCCTGTTTGATGGCGTGGATATCTCGAAGATCCCGTCCTATAAGCGTGAGGTCAATACCGTTTTCCAGAAGTACGCGCTGTTTCCTTTTCTGAATGTTTTTGACAATGTGGCCTTCGGCCTGAAGATCAAGAAAATGGACAAGGCCATGATCGAGCATAAGGTGACACAGATGCTGGAAATGGTCGGCCTTTCCGGCTTTGAGAAAAGGGATGTTTCCTCCCTTTCCGGTGGCCAGCAGCAGCGTGTGGCCATCGCCCGTGCCCTGGTAAATGAACCGAAGGTGCTGCTCCTGGATGAGCCCCTGGGCGCCCTGGATGCCAAGCTCCGTAAGGATATGCAGACAGAGCTGAAAAAGATCCAGAAAGAAGTCGGGATCACATTTATCTTCGTTACCCATGATCAGGAAGAGGCTTTATCCATGTCGGATACCGTGGTGGTCATGAATGAGGGTATCATCCAGCAGGTGGGAACGCCTACGGATATCTATAATGAGCCGGAAAATCGATTTGTTGCCAGCTTTATCGGGGAATCCAACATCATAGAGGCTGTTATGAAGAAGGATCTTCTGGTTTCCTTTGACGGTTATGATTTTGAGTGCGTGGATAAGGGCTTCAAGGAGAATGAGGATGTTGAGGTGGTGATCCGCCCCGAGGACATCGACATCGTGAAGAGAAAGAATGCAAAGCTCGTCGGTACGGTGGAAACCATCGTATTCAAGGGCGTTCATTATGAGATCGTAGTGAAAACGGAGAAGAGAGACTATCTGATCCATACAACGGATTATCATGAGGTGGGGAAAGAGGTAGGACTTACCTTCGGACCGGATGATATTCATGTCATGTACCGCATGGACTGGGAGTGACCGGAGAGGGAGGGCATGGCTGACAGGTACTGATGTAAACAGAGGAGGATGAAAGGTTGCGTCATTATACAAAGCTTATCCGGCCTTATCTGATATGGTCGCTTCTTATCGTTATTGTTCCGCTGGTGCTGATCGTTCTCTACAGCTTTACCACCGGCGGAAATGAGTTGGTTAACATAAAATTCACTACAGAGAACTTTTCCCGGATCGGCGAACCCATTTACATGGATGTTCTGAAGAAATCCCTGCTTCTGGGTGTTTTTTCCGTGTCGATCTGTCTGGTGCTGGGTTACATCCTGGCCTATGTGATCTCCAGGTTTAAAGACAGCACACAGGATCTGCTGATCCTTCTTGTTACCATTCCCATGTGGATCAACACGCTGCTCCGTACCTATGCATGGATCAGCCTGCTGGCGGATAACGGACTGATCAACCGTTTTCTCAGTATATTCGGCCTGGATCCTGTTACCTTCATGTATACGGACTTTGCCGTTATGCTGGGCCTGATCAGCGATATGCTGCCCTTTATGGTCATTCCGATCCATACATCCATCCGGAAGATCGATCCTTCTCTCATCGAGGCCTCCCATGATCTGGGGGCCAGCAAGTCACAGACCTTCTGGAAGGTTACCTTCAAAATGTCCATCCCCGGCGTGATCAGCGGTGTTATGATGACATTCCTGCTTTCCATATCCACCTTCGTTATCCCGAAGCTTCTGGGGGGCGGACAGTACATGCTGATCGGTAACCTGATCGAGAATCAGTTTATCTCCGTAGGAAACTGGAACTTCGGAAGTGCCATTTCCATTATTCTGACGATCATCATTTTCTTAGGACTTCTCCTGATGAAGCGCTTTGATAAGGACGAGAAGGAGGATGCCTGATGGGAAAAATGACAAAACGAAGTAAGGTCTTTTATATCCTGTACATCACTGTCCTCTTTGTGTTTTTCTACCTGCCCATCGTGGTGACCATGATCTTTTCGTTCAATGACTCCAAGAGTCTGACGAACTGGACCGGGTTCTCCTTCCGGTGGTACGGACAGCTGATCAATGACGGCTCCGTCATGAAGGCAGTGCTTGTCTCCGTGACCATAGCCATATTTGCCACCATCATCTCCACGGTTCTCGGAACCATTACAGCCATCGGCCTTTCCAAGTGCCGCAGGTTTGTCAGGGAGACGGTGCTGAATATCAATAACATACCGATCATGAATCCGGATATCGTGACGGCCATCGGTCTGATGCTGCTGTTTTCCTCTGTGGCCATGCCGAGAGGATACTTCACCATGCTGCTGGCCCACGTGGCGTTCTGTACGCCTTTTGTCATCACCAGCGTTTATCCGAAGGTCCGGTCCCTGGATCCCGCCATTGCGGATGCGGCGCTGGATCTGGGTGCCACACCCTTTGAGGCATTGACGAAGGTCATCATTCCCATGCTGAAGGATGGTATCTATGCCGGTGTGCTTCTGGCCTTCACCATGTCCTTTGATGACTTTGTGATCTCATATTTTGTAACCGGCAACGGGGTGTCCAATATCTCCATTACGGTTTACAACATGACGAAGCGTACGAATCCGACCATAAATGCGCTGTCTACCATCGTGATCCTGGTGATCGTCATTTCGCTGATCATATCCAAGCTCATTCCGGATATGATGAAGAATACCATGCGGAAGATCCTGATCGCAGGTCTGTTCCTTCTGATCGGCGTTTCCATCTTTGCCGGCGTCCGTGGAAGCGGAAGAACACTCCACGTTTACAATGCAGGAGAGTATATCGATACCAGTTTGCTGAAGGAATTCGAGGAGGCCGCGGACTGTAAGGTGGTCTACGAGACATTTGACTCCAATGAGAGTATGTATACCAAGATCAAGAGCGGGGCGGAGTATGATATCCTGATCCCCTCGGATTATATGATCGAGCGGCTGATCAAGGAGGATCTGCTTCAGCCGGTGAACTGGTCCAATGTGAAGAATGCGGAAGGGCTGAACCCCAGTCTGCTGCATAAGGACTTTGATCCGGATGCGGAGTACGCTGTTCCTTATTTTGCAGGCTCCGTTGGTATCCTTTACGATAAGACCGTGGTGGCAGAAGAGGACGTTAAGGCCGGATGGGAGCTGCTCCGGAATACGAAGTACAAGGGAAATGTGTACATGTACGATTCCGAGAGGGATTCCTTCATGGTTGCTCTGAAAGCCCTTGGATATTCCATGAATACGACAAATAAGCAGGAGATCGAGGAGGCCTACAAATGGCTGCTGGATCAGAGAAACACCATGAATATCGTTTATGCGGGAGATGATGTCATCGACAATATGATCTCCGGAAATAAGGCCATTGCTGTGGTTTACTCCGGTGATGCAGCATACATCATGTCTGAGAATGAGAATATGGAGTATATCGAGCCCAGACAGGGAACCAAGACTGAAGGAGGATGAATATCAGGATATCGGAGCTTATTCTCCGGACTTTGAAGGAGAGAAAAATGAGGGCTTCCGTTATCAGGATACTGCGACGAAAGAACTGTTTGCAGACCTCTGGACAAAAGTAAAGGCATATTAAAAAAACTCTTTAAATAACTATGTAAATAACCCTTCATTTATGGTAAAATAAAATGTGGTTTTATTTTACCATGAGTGAAGGGTTTTTAGGTTGCACCTGGGTGCATAACAGGAGGTTACCGAAGGTGAAGGAAGGGAGTAAAACAGGGAGCAAAGCAGTGGGTCCGGACAAGACCGCACTGGATTCTCTGAAGGAAGAGAAGAAGAGATCAAATGCATCATCTGTGAATGATGCTTATGATAAGGCTTCTGATAAAGATTACGATAAAGATTATGATAATGACGAAGAGAATCCCAGTCAGGGCGAAGACTCGGATGAGGAGACTTCGAAAGAGGAGCGCCCCAGGAGAAGAGGAACTCCGCGGCAGGTGATCTCCGTCCATACCGGGAAGTGGGATAAGAGAGATATCAGTCGGGGTATGATCCTTACCCTGTCTCTCTGTGCGGTAGTTGTGTTTATGAGTCTGATCGGCAAGATCCCCGTCTTCTTCAGCGGGGTGATGACGCTGATCGGTGCACTCACACCATTTCTGATCGGCGGTGCGATAGCATTCCTGCTGAACCCCATCGTAAAAGCATTCAATAAACCCATGTATGTTCTCTGCAAGAAGATCTTCAAGAAGGACAGCAAAGCAGAGTCCATGGCAAATGTGATATCGGTCATCGTTACGATACTGATCTTTGTGGCTTTCATTGTCATATTGCTGGCTATCGTGCTTCCGCAGCTGAAGGACAGTCTGGTAAAGCTTTATGATAACATTCCCACATATATCAATAACATCCGTGCATGGTTGAAGAATCTTTTAAAGGGCAATCCGGAAGTACAGGCCACCGTTCTTAATT
>CADAXW010000071.1 GCA_902792005.1 uncultured Lachnospiraceae bacterium | reverse complement strand
GCTGATGATGGAATCCCGGTAATACGTACCCTTCGGATATTCCACATAACAGATATCTCCTATGTAATCTCCCGTCTCAGAGATTTCGACAAGTCTCTCCCCGACGATATATATATCGGTTTCCTTATCATACTCATAGATAAATCCATAGTAATGATGGTCGTCTCCCAAAACCTGCTTATCCGGAGCGGCGTACTGACCATCTCTTTTAATTTCCGAGAGAGTGGCGTGGATCTGCTCATTGGTGTCCATATGGATGAGCGCAGATATGCCGACCCCGCTCCTGTTCATCAGAACCAGGATATCACCATCCCGGTCGACCGATGATCCGATGATATAGGAGATCTGACGCTCCTCTCCGAACAGTTTGTCCGACAGCGCTTCCGATGATTTTCTGTCCGGATTCCAAAAGCTGATCAAGCCGAGGAGCAGGAGGCAGATTCCCATTCCCAGTAAATACCAGCGTGCTTTTCCGAACAGGCGCCAAAGCAATTTCTTTATACTGAATTTTTTTTCTGATTTCAGTGAAAAGGCGCCCCTGAAGATCATTCGGACGGTTCGGACACATGATCCGCAAGACAGAAGGAATCCGGCCAGGCCCTGAATATCAGCGTCAGTCCGTACCTTCCTGCCAGACGGACCGCCCGGTCTGTAGGTACCGCTTTACTGACCAGCACCGGGATCCCTGCATTGACCGTCTTCATAACCATATCCGCAGCCACACGGCCGGTGGTGAACAGCATGCATTTCCCGGGCTCCGCTTCCCGGATCAGCATGGCCCCCACGGCCTTATCCAGTGCATTGTGCCTTCCGATGTCTTCAAAGGAAAGGATGTCGCCTTCCGGCAGCCTGATGTAACAGCTGTGGGTCCCTCCCGTACTCCTGTGGAGTTCCCCGTCCTTCCGGAAATGCTCCGCCAGGCGGAAGACTTCCTTCATATCGGGATCCACCTTTGCAAGCCTCTCCGGCTCTCTTCTGTCTTCTCTTTCAGTCAGCTGAAGATTTCCGGTACAGCAGGTGGGCTCCGCTCCTCCGTAAGGCCGTAAAACCGGGTCTCCGGAGATCCGTACTTCTCCGATATTTCCTTCTCCGCAGATAAAGAGGTGTTCCACCTCGCTGATACTGCGGATCAGTCCTTCTGTCATAAGTCTTCCCAGGACCAGCTCCTTCAAATGCTCCGGGGTGCAGGTCAGGCGAAAGGCGGGCCTGCCGTTCACGGAAACCTCCATCTCCTTTTCACAGATGATCTCCTCTTCCCGGACCTCACTCTCCCCGGATGCATCCACTCTGCGGAATGTGATAAGATCCTTTGTCTTCAGACCGGTTGCATGGTCTTTCCATCTTTGTTCCATACTTCGATTCCTCGCCTCTAACCCCTGAAAAGGATTCTATGTCCGCCATCTGATCCCGGATCACCTGTCCCACAAACTGATCTACAAAATCATTCGCAGGTTGATGGAAAATCTCCATCGGTGTTCCTGCCTGCTGGATCATCCCTTCATTCATCACAACCACGCGGTCCGACATGCTCAATGCCTCACTCTGATCATGAGTCACATACAGTATACTGATCCCAAGCCGTTTCTGCAGATCCTTGATCTCGCGACGCATACTCTCCCGCAGCTTTGCATCCAGATTTGAAAGCGGTTCATCCAGGAGCAGAACCCCGGGCTCAGCAACTAAAGCCCTGGCCAGAGCCACACGCTGCTGCTGTCCGCCGGAAAGCTCGTCCGGCATGCGTTCTGCCAGATCCTGCATATTCACGATCTCCAACACATGCTCTACCTTCTCCCGGATCTCCTCCTTCGGAAGCTTCCGGAGTTTCAGCGGATATGCGACATTTTTAAAAACATTCATATGCGGCCAGACGGCATAGGACTGAAATACCATCCCCAGTCCTCTCTCCTCCGGTGGCAGGAACATGGTATCTGTACTCACCGGCTTTTCGTCGAGCCATATCTCCCCGGACGTCGGCCGTTCGAAACCGGCGATCAGGCGGAGCATAGTGGTCTTCCCGCAGCCGGAGGGGCCGAGCAGAGTGATAAACTCTCCGTCGGTAAAGGTTTCCGTGAAGCCTTTCAGCACGTCGACCTTTCCGTATTTTTTTGTGATCTGGACCAATTTGATCTCTGACATATATTTCCTCGCTAGATTGATACTTTCCCTTTCGTCAGCTTCCGCATCACCAGATTCAGGATCAGCACAAGGAGCAGGATACAGCAGGCCAGGGCTGCAGCCGTCTGCTGGCTGCTGTTCATCTGATACCGGAACAGCTCTACGCCAAGGGTCATTGTCTTTTCACTATACAACAGGTTGGACATGGTAAGTTCATAGAAAGAAGGAATGAAGATAATGAACCAGCCGGCTACGATCGAAGGGAGAAGCATGGGGATCACCACATCCTTCATCCGTCGGAGCCACCCGGCTCCGGAGACCGCGGCCGCCTCTTCCAGAACCGGCCCGATTTGAGAGAAACCGGATATCGTGCTCTGCATCCCCATCATCATATACTTGATCATGTACGCGATGACCAGGATCGCCATGGTATTGTACAGGTTTAACCCGAAGCGGCCCGACATGGTCATAATGAGCGCCAGAGCTATAACCACGCTGGGCGTTCCTGAGCCAAAAGAGATCAGGAAATCCGGGATCTTTCGTCCCCTCATATTCGTCCGTTTCAGAAGATAAGCCATGATGATACAGATGATCATACCAAGCGTTGCTGCCAATGTTGCTGTTATAAGACTGTTCAGTGCAGATTTAAGGATCGTCGAACGGGTGAAGACATTCTGCCAGAATCTGACGGTCAGGTTCCCCTCTGCGAAGACAGACTTTCCCATATTCTGTGTGAAGGAAGTGGCGATCACCGAAAGAAATGGGATCACGATGATCACGATCGCGAAGATCGATGTCAGGATCGTCAGTGGGATCCGCCATTTTCGTAGATCCACAATGTTCGGCCGCATGGATTTTCCACTGATCGTGATCCGGTTTTTCTTTCCCATCAAAAGGGTCGAAAGGAGGAGCAATACAAGAGACAGTACCATCAGAAATACCGAAAGCACGGTGGCATCCGACAATCCCTGTGAGGTACCTGTGGCCACATATTCCGAAATCCTTGTAGTAATGGTATAGAGCTTCCCCGGAGCTCCGATGATGGATGGGATCCCGTAACAGGAGGCCGCTGCCACAAAGACCATGATAGCCGAAGAACCAATGGACGGAAGCATCATAGGAAGCGTTACCGTAAAGAGCGTCTTCACGGGAGAGGCTCCCGAGATCCGCGCCGCTTCCTCCAGTGACGGATCCATGCGTTCCAGCGCACGACAAAGCAGTATAAATGCAAAAGGATAATAAAATGTCGTAAGCACCCATACCATTCCTCCGATGGTATAGATATTGAATGGTGCTTCCGAAAGACCGAACAGGTTCTTAAGGACTACATTGACGGTACCCACCTTCGGATTCAGGAGCCTCATCCATGCCATGGCCCCCACGTAGGGCGGAACCATGTAGGTCAAAAGAAACAGTGTACGGAAGAAACCTCGTCCGTAGAGATTTGTCCGGGTCACAAGCCAGGCGAGGGGAAATGCAATGAGAACCCCGAAGACCATGGAAAGCGACGCTGTGATCAGGGTATTCCTGAGGCAGTCCCAATTCAGTGAGTAGCTGTAGATCCGCTTCACCGCATCCAGAGAGAAGGAGCCGTCCGCAAAGAAAGCCCGGAACAACAGATACAAAAGAGGGAATACAAGAAACACCAAAAGAAAAGCCAGAATGAGCAGAATAAAAACCCATTTGACATCAAAATGAAATCCTGATCTTTTATCCAAGTGTTCTTTCATCTCCTACTTTGATACTTCCTTCTGGAACAGGGCACGGATCTCGTCCCGCTGTTTCAGACATTTTTCATAATCTACCGGGATCGTATTCTTCAACATTTCAGACAGGGACTTGGAATCATAAGGATGCTCCTCCATGTCCGTCCTAACTCCGTACATCCATCCCTTGATGATCAGCTTCTGGCCGGCCGGAGACAGGAAGTACTCCTGCAGCACCTCTGCGGCCTGAATATTCTTATTTGCGCTGTACTTTTCATCCACGATCATGATCGGTGACGGTACCGGTACGGAACCATCCTCCGGATAGATCACGGTCAACGGAGAGCTCTCCTCTTCCCGCTTCTTCAGGATCGACTCCTCCAGGATCATGGCCGCACGTATCTCACCGGTCTCCAGCTTGGCAACCGCATTCGCCCCGGATTCGATCGTTACATTCTGGTGCCCCAGAGACTTGAAGTAACCGTCCCCGTACTTATCCAGAAGCCCCACCATCGTACAGTAGGAGGAACCCGAGGTCAGCGGATCGCTCATGGAGAGATCCCCCTTATACTTCTCATTCTCCGCAAAATCCTTCATGGAATGAGGTACCTCGTCTTCTTTATACTTCTCGGGATTGTATGCAAGAACCATGTTCAGTGAACGCACCGGATACCAGTAACCTTCCTTGTCATATTCGAAGGCCAGCTTGTCCGCATCCGGGAAGATATGCGGATGCAGCATCCCTTGCTCCTTCAGTTCTTCCCCATAAGACTGCTCGGCAACCATCAGGATATCACAGCCCAGCTTCCCGGCATCCTTCTCCGCAGCCACCTTGGACTGGATCGTGCCGGTACCCCCTTGGAAGAATTCCACATCAAGATTCGGAAATTCCTTCTTCAATTCTGACTTTATGTCCTCAATGATATCATTGTACATCGATGTATAGATCACGATGCTCCCGGTAACAGCCTCATTACCGCTTCCTGAACCGGACCCGTCCTCCGCCTTGTCAGAGCCGCTGCCGCAGGCTGCCATACCAAGAGTCAGTGCCATCGCCAGCACTCCGGAAAGACATTTTTTCATTCGTTTGATCATATGCATTTTCATCATCTCCTTACCTCTCTTTCCAGGATATCCGCTTATTTTATCTTATCACAATACCAACAGTAATTAAACCCTGCGCGAAAAACAGCTTGCCTGTTCACGAGATCGATTGATACAACGAATCGGTATGCGATTACTCATCGCGCTGCCGGCTGGCGCCGGTAGCGCGATGTATGTTGTCGCCAGATACCGCGATAAATAAACAGCGCTGCTGCGCAGCATCCAATCAAAAAGAAGGGGGCTCCCACTCAAGCAAGCTTGAGGGAGCCCCTTCTTTCCGATTGGTCACTTCGTGACTGCTGTTTTTTTATCTTGTGCCTGGCTCGTTATCACTCATATTCAACTCAGAATTCTATATATAGTATTCTTTCACGGTTTTGATTCTATATATAGTGTTCTATTACTTCTATTTCGCCTATTATCTATCGTTTCTGTTGAAAACGCAACGATTTCGCAACAATCCATTTCAGAACTATTCAGTTTCCATTTCTGTTGCCTGTTCAATAGCCATTTCTTCTCGAATTATCAGAACAGGCATTTCCTTCACAATCTCACACGCTTTTTTATAATCCTTTGTGGAAACCGGGATTCTTACCAGATTGTTTGCAGAGTCTACATAGCTATCCTTAACTTCCACATGTTCTCTTAAAAGATCCAAAGCCTCCTCAGATACTTTCACAAGCTCTTTATATGAATGACTACAAAGCATAATTGTAACATCATCAATGTTGACAAGTGCCTTTTCATATCCGGCAACCGCTTCTTTACTAGTAACTGACACAATGGGCTTTTTATATTCACTATAGTGCAATCCACCGAAATCATCCCTAAAACCAGGAATGCCAGCGTTCTCCGGATCTACATAAGCAAATACTGCTTTATAGAATACATCCGTTGGCTCAACCACATCCGGAGGCCATTCCATCGACAAATACG
>CADAXW010000070.1 GCA_902792005.1 uncultured Lachnospiraceae bacterium | reverse complement strand
GACAGCTGGGAAAGAACTGGTATTTCTTCGATCGCTGTACCGGCCGTATGGCGGATTGGGGGACTTATGACACCAGAGGCGCATTTTCCCAAAAGCCGGATCCAAAACATGCAAATGGCAGAGAGGAAAGCGGAATACATGGTGGTACGGAAATGATGACATGTATGCCACCGGCACGCGTGCGCCCGCTGCGCTCAGGATGACATGCCTGGCTGACACGACCGTGTCTATTATAAAGGATATGGTATAAAAATGCCACCCCGCCCATTCTTTTTGTTTCAAAAAGAAGCCCGGTATGTTACAATGATAATTGGGGTAGTAAAAAACAGAAAGAGGGGTGGTAGTCTATGATCTACACAGTGACTTTCAATCCGTCTCTGGATTATATCGTAACTGTGGATGATTTTCGTCTCGGCATGACCAACCGGACCACTTCGGAGCTTATGCTTCCCGGTGGAAAGGGGATCAATGTATCTATCGTTTTATCCAACCTGGGAATTGAAAATACTGCATTTTATTTTGCCGCAGGCTTTGTGGGAGATGAGATCACCCGCCGTGTCACGGAGAGCGGGATCCGCGCGGAGGCGATCCCTGTCGGGGACGGATGCTCCCGGATCAACCTGAAGCTGAAATCCATCGACGGCACGGAGATCAACGGCATCGGACCGGGGATCACGGACCGCCATGTGGAGGAGCTTCTCGGCAAGCTGGACGGGCTGAAGGAGGGAGACACCCTGGTTCTTGCGGGGAGTATACCATCCTCCATGCCAAGCACGATCTACAGTGATATCATGCAGCGGCTGCAGGGAAAGGGGATCCGTATCGTGGTGGATGCGACGAGGGAGCTTCTGTTAAATGTGCTGCAGTTCCATCCGTTCCTGGTGAAGCCCAATAATCATGAGCTGGGAGAGATCTTCGATGTGGAGCTCCGGACCCGGGTAAGTGTCGTGCCCTATGCGAAGAAGCTGCAGGAACAGGGCGCACAGAATGTCATCGTTTCCATGGCGGGAGAGGGCGCAGTCCTGGTGGCTGCGGACGGAACCGTCTCCATGCACGAGGCACCGAAGGGAACCCTTGTGAACGGCGTGGGAGCCGGTGATTCCATGGTGGCAGGCTTCCTGGCCGGATGGGCGGAGAAGGCGGATTATGAACATGCATTCCGGATGGGGCTGGCTGCCGGCAGCGCCAGTGCATTTTCGGAATACCTTGCTACAAAAGAAGAAGTACGGTCGGTCTATGACAGCATCCGTTGATCACGGATGAGGACCGGGCAGATCTGACCCCGAAATGAATGAGTCACCCGTTAATACAGGCAACTACGTGTTTACTATAGGAGTACTATAGGAGAAGGAGGGCAGTGTATGAGGATTACGGACCTGCTCGATCGAAAAAGCGTTGACCTGACGGCGAAGCCACAGGACAAGAAGCAGGCCATGGATATGGCGGTCGAGTTGATGGCAAAAGGTGGACGGCTGAAGGATAAGGAAGCGTATCGGAAGCTGGTATATGCCCGCGAGGAGGAAAGTACCACCGGCGTGGGCGGAGGTATTGCGATCCCGCACGGAAAGGGCGACTGTGTTGCCAAGGCAGGACTTGCGGCGATGGTGATCAAGGAAGGCGTGGATTATGAAGCGCTGGATGATGAACCCGTGGATCTGCTGTTCCTGATCGCGGCACCGGATACCAAGGACAATGTGCATCTGGATGTGCTTTCCAAGCTGTCCATGATGCTGATGGATGAAGAATTCAAAGAGAAACTGATGAATGCGGGCTCCGTGGATGACTTCCTGAAGATCATCGACGAAGCGGATGAAGAGAAGAAGAGCGTGGATGACAGTCTCGCGGATACAGCCCTGACGGGAGATGGTATCAAGATCGTAGCCGTTACCTCCTGCCCTACGGGTATCGCTCATACCTATATGGCGGCAGAGGGTCTGGAGAAGGCAGCGAAGAAGGCGGGAGTTCAGATCAAGATCGAGACCCGGGGATCCTCGGGAGCGAAGAATCAGCTGACGGCTGAGGATATCAAGGCCGCGGATGCAGTCATCGTCACGGCAGATGCCAAGGTTCCCATGGAGCGGTTCAACGGAAAGCCGGTGATCCAGCGGAAGGTAGCCGACGGTATCAACAAGGCGGACGAACTGATCGACCTTGCGGTAAATGGGAAAGCGCCGATCTTCACGGCGGAGAGCAGCAGCGAGAGCAGTGCCTCCTCTTCGGCATCCGAGGGCAAGGGCGGTGCCCATAAGGTATATACCCAGCTGATGAGCGGTGTATCCCACATGCTTCCCTTCGTCATCGGCGGCGGTCTGCTGAAGGCCATCGCGTTCCTGATCGATACGCTGGCAGGCTATGGTGAGACCGGAGGAAGCAACTTCGGTTCCATGACACCGTCCTCTGCATTGCTGATGTATATCGGCGGGCTGGTCATGGATCTGATGATCCCGGTACTGGCCGGTTATATCGCATATGCCATCGCTGACCGTCCCGGTCTTGTGGTCGGTTTTGCGGGCGGTCTTCTGGCGGCTCACGGAAATGCGGTTCTTGCAGCCTATACGCAGTTTGCGGACAATGATAATATCATAACGAAATTCGCCTTTACGGGCGAGGGCGTGAATACGGTCTCCGGTTTCCTGGGCGGTATCCTGGCCGGTTTCCTGGCGGGGTACATCGTGCTCTTCCTGATGAAGATATTTGCGCATCTGCCACAGGCATTGGATGGTATAAAACCCACGCTGATCTATCCGCTGCTGGGTGTGTTTATCATCGGCATCCTGATGTGCTTCATCTTCAACCCGCTGATCGGTGTTGTAAATGATGCGCTGTCCAGCGGACTTTCCAAGCTGGCGGATGCGGATATGCTTTGGCTGCTGGGTCTGATCCTGGGAGGCATGATGGCCATCGATATGGGCGGTCCCATCAACAAGGCGGCGTATGCAACGGGCGTCGGTCTTCTGGCGACGGCCAACGGGCTTGCAGCCTCCGATCCGAAGGCGCAGGCATGCTACATCGCCATGGCAGCCATCATGGTCGGCGGTATGGTTCCGCCGGTAGGCATCGCGCTTGCATGCTGGTTCTTCCCGAAGAAATTCACCAAGGCAGAACGCGGCTCTGCGGTATCCAATGTGGTCATGGGTGCATCCTTTATCACAGAGGGCGCGATCCCGTTTGCGGCTGCGGATCCGCTGCATGTCATTCCATGTACACTGGCCGGCTCAGCGGTGGCAGGCCTTTTATCCGCAATCTTTGAATGTACGCTGATGGCTCCTCACGGAGGCGTCTTCGTATTCGCTACGGTAGGTAAACCCTTCCTTTACATCCTGGCATGGCTCATCGGTTCCGCAGTGACCTGTGTGATGCTGGGGCTGCTGAAGAAGGATGCGATGGAAGTTTAGGTTTATTATTATAAATTAGAGAGGACGATTCATATGGTTTCATTTGATTACACGATCAAGGATGTTCACGGGATTCACGCAAGACCGGCTACGGATCTTTTCAAGATGACGAAGCAGTACGGTTCCGTTGTAAAGGTTAAGAAGGGTGAGAAGGAAGTTCCCTTCAAGGGAGTTATGGGGATCATGGCTCTGGGAGCAAAGCAGGGCGATACGGTGACCTTCTCCTTCGACGGTCCGGATGAAGCGGAAGAGCTGGAGGCTGTAAAGGCTTTCATGGAAGCAAATCTGTAAGACAGGGTTGCAGCGCAGTGACTTATATGGGGAGCCACTGCGCTGTTTTACATGGAGAGGAGACTTTATATGGTCATATACGAAGGGAAAGCAGTATTTGAAGGGGTTGCAATCGGAAAGCTTTCGGTGTATAAAAAGAACGAAGAAACCGTTAAGCGGGAAAAGGTGACGGATGTGGAAGCTGAGGTTGCCCGTTATGCCGCGGCGCGGGAGACTGCGACAGAGCAGCTGCAGGCGCTCTATGAAAAGGCCGTGAAGGAAGTGGGTGAGGCCGGAGCGGAGATCTTCGAGGCCCATCAGATGATGGTGGAGGACGGAGATTTCATCGACTCGGCGGAGAATATCATCCGCACCCAGTCCGTGAATGCGGAATTCGCGGTAGCGGAGACCGGAGACAATTTCAAGAAAATGTTCGAGGAAATGGATGATGAGTATTTCCGCGGAAGAGCCGCTGACGTCAAGGATATCTCGGAGCGGATCATCCGGATCCTGCAGGGCAGCGGAAATGCGGGGATCCAGACGGATGAGCCGGTGATCGTTGTAGCGGATGACCTGGCACCCTCCGAGACGGTACAGATGGATAAGGATAAGATCCTGTCCTTTGTGACCGTGCATGGTTCTGCCAATTCCCATACATCCATTCTCGCGAAGACCATGAATATCCCGGCCATCATCGGCTGTGATATCCCTCTGTCGGATGAGGTGGACGGCAGGGAAGCCATCGTGGACGGCTTTGAGGGCAAGGTCTATGTGGATCCCGAGCCGGAGATCCTGGAAGCAAAGAAGAAGATCCTTTCGGCAGAGCTGGAGAAGAAGGAACTTCTGGGACAGCTGAAGGGTAAGGAAAATGTGACACTGGACGGGCAGCGGATCAATCTGTATGCCAATATCGGCAACACCAAGGATCTGGGACTCGTATTAAAGAATGATGCCGGCGGGATCGGACTCTTCCGTTCCGAATTCATCTATCTGGGCTCGGAGGATTATCCCACCGAGGATGAACAGTTTGCGATCTATAAGCAGGTGGCGGAGACCCTGGCAGGAAAGAAGGTCATCATCCGGACCCTGGACATCGGCGCGGATAAGCAGGCAGATTATTTCAAACTGCCACAGGAAGAGAATCCGGCCATGGGACTTCGGGCGATCCGGATCTGTCTCACCAGACCGGAGGTCTTCAAGACGCAGCTTCGTGCGATCCTTCGCGCGTCTGCTTTCGGTAAGATCTCCATCATGTTCCCGATGATCATTTCCGTGGATGAGGTGCAAAAGATCAAACAGATCCTCGCGGAGGTGAAGGCGGAGCTGGATACAGAGGGGATCCCCTACGACAAGGCCATCGAAACGGGCATCATGATCGAGACGCCCGCAGCAGTCATGATGGCGGAAGAGCTGGCACAGGAGGTGGACTTCTTCAGTGTGGGAACCAATGACCTGACCCAGTATACACTGGCCATCGACCGCCAGAACCAGTCACTGGATGACTTCTATGATTCACATCATCCGGCGATCCTGAAGATGCTGAAGATCGTAGTCGACAGTGCGCATAAGTACGGCAAATGGGCCGGTATCTGCGGTGAGCTGGGAGCGGATCTGACGCTGACCAGGGAATTCCTGGCGATGGGCTTTGATGAACTGTCCGTTTCACCGGGACGCATCCTTCCGCTCCGTAAGATCGTAAGAGAGACGGATGTATCCTTCCGCTCCGTAAGATCGTAAGAGAGACGGATGTAGCCGCTTATAAAGCGGGAAAGTAATGTAAAGGAAGAAACAAAGAGACAAAATGAAATTTATCGGAAAAAGAAAATCCATATGGGCATTTGGCCTTGCAGTACTCATGCTGGCGGGAAGTATCCTTCCCGCCGGCAGGGCCGAAGCAAAAGCCCGGGAGGTGGAGACGGCAAAATACGGCTGGACCTGGACCTTCTGGGGAAATACGGAAGACGGGGAGGACGAGGGAACTCTCCGTTTTGGTCGTTGTACCGACCGTGCGACGGGTGAGTATCTGTCGAAGGGGTGGCATCTGGTGGATAACCACTGGTATTTCTTCACGGATGCAGGTTATGCGAAGGATCAGTTCCATGACGGATATCCACTGGGGGACCGGATCGGTCTCGGTACCTATGAGAAGGAGGATACGCCGGTATGCTATAAGTGGGTACAGACCGATGACGGACATTGGAGATATATGAAGGAGGACGGCTCCTCCTACCTGAAGAACCGGAAGGCATGGATCAATAACCAGCTGTACATTTTCGATGAAAACGGGTATCTGCCGTTGAAGAAGGGCTGGTGGAAGGATCCCGCAACCGGAGCCTGGGACAGCTGGGAAAGAACTGGTATTTCTTCGATCGCTGTACCGGCCGTATGGCGGATTGGGGGACTTATGACACCAGAGGCGCATTTTCCCAAAAGCCGGTTTACTATCTCTTCACCTCCAGCGGAGGGATGAAGAAGAAGGCAGGCTGGATGAAGGGAAGCACCGGAGAATGGTACTACGGAAACAGTGACGGAACCGCGGTTCTCGGATGGGTCCGGAGCGGCGGGAAGGATTATTATATGGATCCCGGACAGGGCGGCCGTATGGCAACCGGCGGGGATAGCTGGTCCTGGTATCAGGACGGCCGGCGGATCGATACCACGGGTGCGGCCGGATCCAAAACATGCAAATGGCAGAGAGGAAAGCGGAATACCTGGTGGTACGGAAATGATGACATGTATGTCACAGGTACGGTATTCATCGACAGCTGGGGATATGAGTTCGATTCCGAAGGCTATTGTGTCAGAGGATGGCGGCTGTCCGACGGTTATGAGGAGGTCTATATCCATAAGGAAGCGGAAGAGGGCGTCCTGTACTGGGACAAACCCATAGAGGTTTCCGAGGCAGATCTCTATCTCCTGGCGGCAACGGTATATACCGAAGCCGGCGGGGAGGATTACATGGGACAGGTGGCAGTGGCAAATGTGATCCTGAACCGCCTTCGTTCCGGGAAGTTCGGAAAGACCCTGTCGGATGTGATCTACCAGCCCTATCAGTTCAGCGTGGTGGGGACCAAGACCTTCCGCAGATGCCTGATCCACGGAGGATCGGCTACATCCCTGAAAGCAGCCAGAGAGGCCCTGGGCGGCAAGAACATGATCGGTACCTATGACAGCTTCCGCATGCATGAAGGCTATGATCTGACGAAGATCAAATCCGAATACATGATCCACGGATGTCATGTCTTTTACTATTACGCATGGCAATAAGAACAGCAGCGTTCCGGAGAAGAACTTCGGAACGCTTTCTGTTGCAAAATAAAGTTAATTGATGTATGATAGGTGACGTCATTTTGGCAGGTTGATACATAAGATTATTAAGTTTTTGACACAAGTGAAAGAAAGATAAGGAGAAATGGCATGGAAATGACAAATATACCCGAGATCTTCGGTTCGATGGTCTTTGATGACCGCCAGATGCGGAAGCGTCTGTCGGAGGAGGTCTATACCGCATTGAAAACCACCATAGAGCAGAACGTCCGGCTGGATGATAAGCTGGCAGAGGCCGTTGCAGTGGAAATGAAGAAATGGGCCCTGGAGAACGGAGCGACACATTTCACACACTGGTTCCAGCCGCTGACAGGTGTAACTGCCGAGAAGCATGACAGCTTCATCGAACCGACAGGTGACGGCGGGGTCATGATGGAATTCTCCGGAAAGGAACTGATCAAGGGAGAGTCGGATGCATCCTCCTTCCCGTCAGGCGGGCTGCGCGCCACATTTGAGGCGAGGGGCTATACCGCATGGGATCCTACGTCCTATGCCTTCATTAAGGATCATACACTCTGCATCCCCACGGCCTTCTGTTCCTATTCGGGGGAAGCACTGGACAAGAAGACACCGCTGCTTCGTTCCATGCAGGCCATTAACCGGCAGGCGATGCGTGTACTCCGGCTGTTCGGAAATGAGGATGTGAAGCATGTGAACACAAGCGTAGGGCCGGAGCAGGAGTATTTCCTGATCGACCAGAAGCTTTACAATGAGCGCCGGGATCTGGTGTACACCGGCAGAACGCTTTTCGGTACCCGTCCCCCAAAGGGACAGGAGATGGACGATCATTA
>CADAXW010000069.1 GCA_902792005.1 uncultured Lachnospiraceae bacterium | reverse complement strand
ACGATCCTATTCGAGGATGAGCAGCTGGTTCAGCTGAAGAGACGCTCTTTCCTTTGGACAATAGGGTGTTTTTTGGTTGAGCTTTTTGCCCGGAATGCGGAGTATATCACTGCCGAGTCGGAGACCTATACAGAGTGGCGTGCGGTTTGGAGTGCGCTGCTGTACATTTCCAGAGCGGCGATCCTGTATGCCATCATCGGCACCGAGATCAATATGAAGCTGAAAATGAGCCGCAAGACCTTCGCGGTGGCTTCGATCCCGCTGATCATGATGACTCTCGTGGCAGTTTCTGTCTTCTTCACGGATAAGGTTTACTGGTTTGATGAAACCAATCATTTCCATGCGGGTGACTGGGGCGTACTCCGCTATGTTCCTCTGTTGCTGTATTTTGTAATCGCAGTGATCATGATCGTTCGGGGAACCTTCAAGCAGCACAGGGCCATCACCGTGCTTGGGTACGAGTGCTTGGCGCTGATCCTGATGGCCATGTACTTCGAGTATGATTCGTACCCGGAATTCCTGTGCGAGACGGCGATGATCATCGGGATCACATTTTACTATATGTACTATCAGACAAATACGCTGATTCAGGAGAATTCTACGCTTCTGAACGTCGCTCATAAGGATGCGCTGACGGGCGTTTACAATCGTGCCGGATATGATTCCATCGTGGAAGGACATCCGGAGTGGACGGACGTGGGCTTTCTTATCATGGATATCGATAAGTTCAAGCTGATCAATGATAACTATGGTCATGATATCGGGGATCAGATGCTTAGGCGTGTGGCAAGCATCCTGCAGACCACCTTCCGGGAGGAGGATTATATCATCCGATTCGGAGGGGACGAGTTCGTGGTGCTGATCCCGGGGTTTGGTCCCGAGGTGGCTGAGATCGTTCAGAAAAAGATCGAGAGTATCAATGTGCTGCTGGAGAACCTGATCGGTGCGCTGCCGAAGAGCAGCGTCAGCGCCGGCGTCGCATTTTCAAGGAACTTTATACGAAAGCAGATAAGGCTTTATATGAGATCAAATCTACCACGAGGCGTGGATGCCGCGTGTTCAAGGAAGACTCCGAGGTTTCGAACTAAGTGTAAAAGATAGTTTACACGGGGGGAGAAAAATCGGGGTTGTCATAAAGTGTCAATTCATGTTATATTCTTATTTGGGGGAAAATTTAGATTATTACTTTTGGGGTGAATAATTCATGAACAGAGACGTGGATATAGCCATTCGAAAGAATTATTTTGAGGACTCTATTCTTTTGGTTGGTGAGTTCGAACTCATGGGACATAACATGAATTACGTTCTTAGAGTGACTTCTTTCGGAACAAAATCAGAAAAAGAAAACAACGTACAGGTTTATTTCGGACTTCTGGATGACACAGCGCGTGATTTCATCGAGAAGCGTTATTCGTATGACGGAAACAAGATCCGAGTGGAAAATGAAAAGCTTATGATCCGTGCGGATGAGGTGGAACTCAACGAAACCATCTACGGACTTAAGGTTTTTGTGAAGCATGAGGATATCACGCTGGATTTCCTTGTAGAGAATGACGGCCACAGATCTGTATTCCACAGCCTTGGCAAGTCCAACCTGAATAACCGAATTGACGGATATAGTTATCCGTACTGCACCACCCGGGGAACTGCGCTGGTAGGCTATAACTACCGTGAGGTGGAAGGCCAGGCATTCTATGTAAGACGGTATCAGCCTCATGGCGGCTTCTTCGATCGCCGCCTGGGTCAGACAGCGATCCTTCGTGCCGGCGGAGAAGAGAAAGCACTTCGATCACTTTATGGTTTCTTCGTCCTTTCCAACGGACGCAGGCTTCTCTTCGCATCCTACGGAAATGACAGGGAACAGGATGATCTCTGTGCATTGTCTACGGTTAACGGCTCCGAGAAGGTTGAGATCGAGCCGATCCTGATCGCAGAAAGCGACTACGGCGGAGAGGTTGGCTCCTCCGGAAAGGACATCACCCTCCGGTTAAGGGCAACACAGGAAGACTTCGCCATCAAGACCAGACGCGATCTGGAGATGTCAGATGAGGTATCACCGGAGCAGAAGGACTTCCGGATGTATGACCGCTTCGCACGACTGGGCGGCCGGTTCCATGGAGAGAAGATATCCGGATATGGATATATGATATACACATAATTTGCGACACTGCAGCCCCAGGGGTTACCCTGGGGCTGTTTTCGTGTGGTGAGACAACGGGGGCGTGACATAGGGGACAGGGCGTGACATAGGGGACAGTCCCGCTTGTCACGTTTTCTCGGGAAAACGTGACAATGGGGACTGTCCCCGTTGTCACGCCCACCCCTCGCCCGTTGTCACGCTTTTTGTCTTGACATATACCCGGTGGGGGTATATGATAATGAACAGAGATACCCTGTGGGGGTATGTGGGAAATGTGGGAGTTTACCAGTTCGGAGGAGCGTTATGGCAAAGTCGTCTAAGTCAGGAAAATCGGATAAGGCCTGCCCGAAATGCAGCGCCAGAAAGAAGAAACGTACAGCGGAGGAGCAGAAGGCGCTTCTCACCAGACTGAAGAAAGCGGAGGGACAGATCCGTGGGATCCAGAGGATGGTGGAGGAGGATGCCTACTGTCCGGATATCCTGGTGCAGGTTTCTGCTGTGACCAGCGCACTGAACAGCTTCAACAAGGAGCTGCTTGCCTGCCACATGAGGAGCTGCGTCGCGGAGGATATTCAGGCCGGGAAGGAAGAGTCCATCGATGAATTCGTGAAGCTTATGCAGAAGCTGATGAAGTAGTTTACAAACAGGAGAACGACCATGGAACAGTTTGCAGTTACGGGAATGAGCTGCGCGGCTTGTCAGAGACGCGTGGAGAAGGCGGTGTCCTCGGTACCGGGGGTGACCGCCTGTTCCGTGAGCCTGCTGACGAATTCCATGGGAGTGGAAGGAACTGCGGATGCCGGCGAGATCATCCGTGCCGTGGAGCAGGCGGGTTACGGTGCGTCGCGCCGGGGAGAGAACGGAGAAGAGAAAACGGAAGCGCTTTATGACGAAAATGTGCTGGCGGATACCGAGTCGCCGAAGCGTAAGAAGCGCCTCATCGCGTCGGTCATTTTCCTGCTCCTGCTGATGTACATCACCATGGGACATCACATGTGGGGCTGGCCACTTCCTGCTTACCTTGACGGAAATGTAGTCGGTCTTGCTGTGATCGAGCTTGTTCTGGCAGCGGTGGTCATGATCATTAACGGGCAGTTTTTCACCAGTGGCTTCAAGTCCCTGATCCATGGGGCCCCGAATATGGATACACTGGTGGCACTTGGTTCGGCGGTGTCCTTTGGCTGGAGCGTGGTGGTGATCCTGGAGATGGGACATTTGATCGCAACCGGAGCGCCGGATGCGGAGATCATGGAGCTCTTCCATGATCAGTTGTACTTTGAGTCCGCAGCCATGATCCCGGCACTGATCACTGTGGGAAAGCTGCTGGAGTCCCTGTCCAAGGGCAGGACCACGGATGCGCTGCGGAGCCTGATGCGGCTGGCACCGAAGACGGCAACCGTCATTCGTGACGGGGTGGAGACAGAGGTTTCCATCAGCGAAGTGAAAGCAGGCGATATCTTCGCCGTGAAGCCGGGAGCATCGGTTCCGGTGGACGGGATCGTTCTTGAGGGAGAGAGTGCCGTGGATGAGGCAGCCCTCACCGGTGAGTCCGTCCCGGTGGATAAGGCAACGGGTGATACGGTCAGTGCGGCAACCATCAACCGGTCCGGCTATCTGGTCTGCCAGGCAACCAGAGTGGGACAGGATACCACCCTGAGTCAGATCATCCGCATGGTGTCGGAGGCTGCGGCGACGAAGGCGCCCATCGCCCGAATTGCAGATAAGGTTTCAGGAATCTTTGTTCCGGCGGTCATCGGTATCGCGCTCATCGTTATCATTGGCTGGCTTTTAGCAGGTCAGTCCATGGCCTTTGCTCTGGCCAGAGGAATCTCCGTTCTGGTGATCTCATGTCCCTGTGCGCTGGGACTTGCAACGCCCGTGGCCATCATGGTCGGAAACGGTGTCGGGGCCAGAGCCGGGATCCTGTTCAAAACCAGCGAAGCTCTGGAACAGGCCGGAAAGGTGGATATCGTGGTTCTGGATAAGACAGGAACCATCACCGAGGGACGACCTGCCGTAACGGATCTGCTTCCGGCAGAAAATGTGACGGAAGAGTATCTGCTGCAGCAGGCAGGACATCTGGAGGAACGAAGCGAGCATCCCCTGGCCCGGGCGATAGTGGAATATCTGCATGGCACGAAAGACGCCGGACATGCCGGCACGCCATCGAACCACAGCATTGAGCATTCCGGAGCAGGTCAGGATGCAGCCACGGCGATTCAGAGTGCCGCGAAGATAGAGGAGTTTCGCACATTTCCGGGGAACGGCGTATCGGCGAAGGTGGACGGTCGACTGGTGGTGGGCGGAAGCCTTTCCTACATGAGAAAAAGTCTCTCCCTCTCCGAGGCCTGGGTCCGAAAGGGAGAAGCCCTGGCGGAGGCAGGAAAAACGCCGCTGTACTTTTCGGAGGACGGCAGGCTGCTTGGAATCATCGCAGTCGCGGATGTGATCCGGCAGGATTCCGCAGATGCCGTGGCACAGCTGGAGGCGCAGGGGATCCGGGTGGTCATGCTGACCGGGGATCACGCGAAAACCGCCCGTGCCATTGCTGATCAGGCCGGCATCCGTCACGTGGTTGCGGGTGTCCTGCCTGAGGGAAAGGAAGCTGTGGTCCGTGCATTGCAGCCCTGCGGAAATGTAGCGATGGTGGGTGACGGCATCAATGATGCTCCGGCTCTGACCCGGGCAGAGATCGGCATTGCCATCGGCGCAGGAACGGATGTGGCCATCGACAGTGCGGATATCGTACTGATGAACAGCAGTCTTTCAGATGTACCGGCAGCAATCCGGCTCAGTCGGGGAACGTTGCGGAACATTTATCAGAATCTGTTCTGGGCATTTTTCTACAACGTCATCTGCATTCCGCTGGCGGCGGGGCTGTTCCCCTGGAAACTGAATCCCATGATCGGGGCGGCGGCCATGAGCCTCTCCAGCTTTACGGTATGCATGAACGCGCTCCGGCTGAATCTCCTGAAGCCCCGGAGAAAAGATCACGATCGGCCGAAGAAGCAGAAGGCAGATATTGATTCAAGAATTGAGGCAGCGCTAAGCGACTTCATGCAGGATGAGGAGAAACCCGAAGGAGCAGGCGGAGAAGCAAACAAAGAAATAAAATCAGAAAGGACGAACGAAATGACAAAAACAGTAATGATCAAAGGAATGATGTGTGGACATTGTGAGGCAACCGTAAAGAAGGCGCTGGAGGCCCTGGACTTTGTAAATGAGGCAGTGGTCAGCCACGATGCAGGGACTGCAGTGATCACAGTATCCGGTGATGTGGATGAGGCAGTGATCAGGAAGACCATCGAGGATAAGGATTTCGAGTACTGCGGGATTGAATGAAACAGATGGAGAACGGAGAAAAACGTCGAACGGAGAATGACATGAAGCGTATTCCATTTCGGCTGATCCCTGCGGAGAAGGAGAATCTCTGGGGCGGATCATACTTGAAAAATGAATATGGAAAGCAGACGGAGATCCGCCGTCTGGCCGAGACCTGGGAATGCTCCACTCATCCGGACGGACCCAGCACAGCGCAGGGCGGTGTGCATGATGGAGAAAGCTTGCCTCAGATTCTGCGGGAACATCCGGAATACATAGGAACCAGGGCGGTGCGCCGGATGGGCGAAAGGCCCGGACTTCCGATCCTGGTAAAGCTGATCGATGCAATGGAGAATCTGTCGGTGCAGGTGCATCCGGATGATGCCTACGCCCTGGAGCACGAACACTCCTTTGGCAAGACGGAAATGTGGTATATCCTCCACGCGGAACCGGGTGCGAAGATCGTCTATGGTTTTCAGCGGGATGTGACCCGGGAAGAACTGCGCAGGGCAGCGGAGGACGGGACGATTGAAGAACTGCTGAACCACATTTACGTGAAACCGGGTGAAGTGTACTTCATTCCCGCCGGGCAGGTCCACGCCATCGGTGCGGGAATCGTTCTGGCAGAGGTTCAGGAGAGCAGCAATCTTACCTACCGGCTTTATGATTATCATCGTGTGGATCGAAATGGGAAACCACGGGAACTGCATGTGGAGAAGGCGCTGCAGGTGGCGGACCTGAGAAGGCAGGAGAGCGCGGCGGCGCATTTGCCACTGGAATGCGAGTATTTCCGGGTGAAGAAACATTCTCCGCGTTCAGTCCTGGAGCTTCCGAATGACGACGGTAGCTTCCATGTGCTTCTCTGCATCAATGGAAAGGGGCGGTTACTCTCTGAAGATATCAGGGTCCCCTTCGAAAAAGGCAGCACCATTTTCGTCCCCGCAGGCTGTGGAAATCTGAGGCTGGAAAGAGTGCCGGCTGAACCCTCGAAAGGGGTGTCGGAAGGAGTATCGGAAGGAGTATCGGAAGGACCTTCGGAGGCACTTTCCAACGGGACTTTCGAGGTGCTGGATATTTCCATGTAAAGACGGTCTGAAACCGTGGTTTTATGGGCAGTTAGGCTTGACAAATCCTCCTACTTTTGGCAACATTTTACTATAGTAATATGTAAGGAGGAACCACTATGGCAGAGAATCGTTACAAGGGGACAAAGACCGAGCAGAACCTGCTTGCAGCCTT
>CADAXW010000068.1 GCA_902792005.1 uncultured Lachnospiraceae bacterium | reverse complement strand
AAGATCTTCGGAACATCCGGATGAAGTCCGTCATCCATTCCGTTTTTCTCGACAAATGCCTCATAGGTGAGCAGCAGCAGCTGGGGCCGGATCCTTTTTCCTCCTGCCATCAGCGCATAATCCATGGCCTCACGCACCTTGTCTGCAAGGCCCGCTTCCTTCGGCATGTACTGCTTCAGTATGTCTTCTATTTCCGTTCTTCTTTCCTCTTCTGTCATTGGTTATCACCTCTAGTCATTTTCAAACAATCGGGCATCATACTTCCTCAGGGGAAAGCACCTTTAGCTGCTGCTCCACGCCTTCCAGCGTTTTCTGGCAGTCATCCAGCAGTCCCACGCCCTCGGTATAAAGCTTCATCGCATCCTGCAGTCCGGTGTCCGGAGACTCCAGAGTCTGGATGATGGCCTCGATCCGTGCAAGAGACTCCTCGATGGAAAGGGATTCCTTTTCCTGTTTTATATCATTCTTTTTTGCAGGCATATTCCTACCTCAGCTTTCTGATTTTATGTTCATTTCATTTATATCGCATTCTTATGCGTCACATTCTTCTGCTCCACATCGCTCAGCGCCACACCGTTCTGCGTCGCTTCATTCTGCTCGTCCCCGCGCGTCGCTTCACTCTTCGCTGGTTTTCAGATTCACCGTCTCAACTCTTGCTTCCGCAGTCCCGTCATGCATGGTGATCCGGATCACGTCATCCTTCTTCAGTTCCTTTACTGACTGGACCGCCGTCTCCTCCCGGGAGACATATCCGAAGCCTCCCACCAGCTTTGCTGTGGGTGAAAGGCCGTGCAGCCGTTCTGCCAGCAGAGCAGCTCGTTGCAGTGTGGTCTCATACCTTCGTTTCATTCCCGCATGCAGACGTACGGAGGCATCTTCCTCCCGCCTTTTTGTCTGCTCCAGTTTTTGCTTCATCTCCCGATGCAGCCGTTCTGACAGCTGCTCCAGTCGAAGCTTCTGATTCTCCAGCCTTCCTGCCGGTCCCTTATGCTCCAGTCTGGAGCGGTAACCATCCAGCCTCGATCTGAGAAGCTGTACCCTGGCCGTCAGATTCCGGGCCATGGTGTCCCGCATTTCCTGAAGCTGTCTCAGGGTAGTCATCACATCCGGGATCGCCTGCTCTGCCGCAGCTGAGGGTGTGGGAGCACGAAGGTCCGCCGCATAGTCCGCAATGGTATTATCCGTTTCATGTCCCGTTCCGGAAATGATGGGCGTTTCCGCTTCGTAGATTGCCCGGGCCACCACCTCTTCATTGAAGGCCCAGAGATCCTCGATGGATCCGCCGCCACGTCCGATGATAATGGTATCCAGCTTCATGCGGTCCAGCACGCGGATGCCGCGGGCAATGGTTTCCGCAGCCCCCTCTCCCTGCACCTTGGCAGGATAAAGGATCAGCTCCACATAAGGATTCCTGCGATGTGCGACCTTACAGATATCCTGGATCGCCGCTCCGGTGGAGGCTGTAACGATCCCCACGCGCCTGGGATAGGCCGGGATGGGCTTTTTATGCTCAAAGTCAAACAGTCCCTCTTCAAAGAGCCTCTGCTTCAGCTGTTCAAAGAGGACATGAAGCCTTCCTTCACCCTCTCCGTCCAGAGTGATCTTCCTTGCATAGAAGTTCACCTTTGATTCCTTTTCATAGATCCGGACCGTACCGGTGATCACCACCGCCTGCCCGTCCTCCAGCTTGAAGGAAAGGCCTCCCCGGTCTCCCCGGAACATGACACAAGGCATGGAACTATTCTCGTCCTTCAAGGAGAAATAGATATGTCCCATGCTGTGGTACTTGCAATTCGATATCTCGCCTTTTATTGAAATGCGCTGCAGCAGGTAATCCTGATCCACCAGATTTGACAGATACCTGGTCACCTGCCCCACTGTATATACTTTCATTCTGTCTCCGGTTTCTGATCCGGTTTCTGATCCTCTTCTTTAAGCAGCTGGTTCAGTACACCGTTGATAAAAGGAACCGCCTTCTCATCACAATACTTCTTCGCCAGCTCCAGTGCCTCATTGATGGCCACCTTCCCGGGGATGTCATCGTCAAAACAGATCTCATACGCAGCCACCCGAAGGATCGCCAGCTCTGACTTGCCTACACGATTCATCTTCCAGTCCTTGCTGGCCTGTTCCAGCATTGCGTCAAGCTCACTGGTTTTCTCGAGGATCCGGTCCACCTTGCTCCGGATATACTCCCGATCCTCTTCCTCCAGTTCCTTCTTCATGCTCGGAAGGAAAACCTCCGGCTCCTCCGCCAGTGCTGTCAGATACTCCTCGGTCTGCTCCTCCATTCCCTCAGCAGGGAAGAAGGCCTCCCGAAAAATGATACGAAAGATACTGTCTCTTGCTTCACTTCTTGTCATATTCTTAGCTCCATTTATTTCTCACTGAAATCAACGCCGGCCACACGTACATTTACCTTGGAAACCGTGAGTCCCGTCATGGTAAGCAGTGCCTGGATCACCTTTTCCTGAACGGCCCTGGACACCTCCACGATATTAAAACCGAATTTCACGATCACGGATACGTCCACCGTAAATGTATTGTCGGCGTATGTCACTCGGATTCCCTTGGAGAGACTCTTCTTACCCAGCTTCGCAATGAGCTCGTTCGGCACATTTCCGCTGAGTCTGGCTACGCCGTCCGCCTCAGTAGCGGCAAGACCTGCAATATTCGAAACCACATCATCCGCGATCTGAATAAAACCGATGCCTTCATCATCCCGGATGGTAAGTGTTGCTTTCTTTTCCTCTTCCATGTCATCCTCCCTATCTATCTATTTCACTGAATTCCACTCTCAATGAATATTATCTTTCTGCCGGTTCCTCGTCCGCACCCTGCTCAGTCTACGCCGGTTCCTCGTCCGCGCCCAGAAGGTGTGAGCCCTCGATCAGCCCGAGGATCCAGGGGACACCCGTCCAGAAAAACAGTACC
This sequence comes from uncultured Lachnospiraceae bacterium, assembly GCA_902792005.1. Classification (GTDB taxonomy): domain Bacteria; phylum Bacillota; class Clostridia; order Lachnospirales; family Lachnospiraceae; genus Eubacterium_Q. The sequence continues at coordinate 2,888 of CADAXW010000068.1, read as the reverse complement.
CATAACAACCCTGTTTTCCATTCTCCAAGATAGAACTTATGCAGTCCTATGGCTCCTGTAAAAAGGGCCAGGATACCTGCCACGGTACGGGACTTCTTTTTTTTGTGATCAGCATTCTTATTAGTATTCTTTTCAGCTTTGCCGCTCTTATTTGACTGTTTCATCTCATCCGTTTCCTTTCGAGAATACAGGTCTACCCAATCCATAAGATTATAACATAATACGAGCAGAATGAAAAGGACTTCAAGTGTCGAAAAAGGATAGAAACGGCATATAATATATGATATAATTAGTTGTTATTTTTATCATTTTCAAGTCATGTTGGAGGAACACAAAATGGCAAAGCAGAAAGAGTCCGCAGCCGTAAAAGCGATCGGAAGGAAAAAGGATAATTCAGTCAGGACGATCCGAATCCTGGCATTTCTGATCCCGGTGATCGCCGTCCTGCTTGGTATGCTGGCCGGTTCTTTTGCACCCTTCGGTGGAAAGGACGTAATGAGCGCCGGAGGCATGAGCAAGCATCTCACGTATTATTATGAGCTGCACGACCGCGTGCATAACGGAGACAGTCTGATCTACAGCCTTACCACAGGCTCCGGTTATGATTTTACCACCGTTTTCACATACTACCTTTCGGACCCGATCAATCTGATCATTCTGCTGTTCCCGAGAACGGCTATTTTATCTGTGCTTAATATCCTCTATATGCTGAAGATCGGTCTTGCCGGCCTGTTCTTCTCTATCTTCCTGACCCATCGGAAGGAAAGGATCGAACGTCAGCGTCTTTCCATGGAGGAAAAGCGTGCGGATGCGATCCAGTCCATCAAGGACCGAATTGCCAGGAAAAAGGAAGCTGCTCTGGCCAAGGCTGCAACAGCCGGAAAAACCGGTAAAAAAGACTTTGTCCTGGGTGGGTCCGGCGAACCCAAAACCGCCATCGGCGCACTTCTTGCCAGACTGGATATTACCAATCTTGGTTTCTCCGTTGCATTTGCGCTGTCTGCCTATATGTTTGGACAGGGACTTGATGTAAGCCACCTGTCTGTCGTTGTTCTGTTCCCCCTCATCCTGATGGCACTGGATAACCTTCTGGAGAAGGGAAAATGGAGACTCTATGCCGCACTTATGGCAGCCTCCATCTTCTGCAATCTCCATATGACCATTATTGTATTTATCTTTACCGTGATCTATGCGGTTCTTTTCGAACATGATAATCTGCGGACTGCACTCTGGCATATGCTTCTGAAGCTGATGTCTGATATTCTTGCCATCGGTGCAGGCGCCCTGATTGTCGTAAACTGCTTTGGCAGCTCCTTCCTTCATGATGAGTTATCCATGAAGTTCCCGCTGGGTGGAAGCCTTACCTCATTCTTTGATGCATTTAAGGCGCTTTTCCCCACCACCAAATCTTCCATAACGGACTTTTATGGATACGGCATCGACATCTTCTGCGGAATCCTTGTTGTACTTCTGATCGTTCTCTACGCAGCGAATCCCAACATTTCCCTGCGCAAGCGTATCAGTCAGTGCGGACTGCTGGCCGCACTCTACATGGGGCTCTTTCTTCTCACGCCCAACTATCTGTTTAACGGCTTCTTCTATTCTGAAGCAAATGTATGTCTCTTCGGTTTTCTCTTTGTTGCCCAGGCATTGTCCATGGCCTATGAGGAGCTGATGAACATAGACCATACACCTGTGATTCAGATCGTCGGCGCACTGGCCATACTGTCCTCTGTTGTTTTATTAACCCCGACGTTCTGCGATGGATACCTTTCCATCCAGCCCGCCATTTATGCGGTTGAATTCCTGGCGATCTATGCCGCTATCATCCTCCTCTACCGAAGCCGCAGTATGACAAAGGGGATTCTGATGATAGCCATTCCGCTTGTGCTTATCGTTGAAATCTGTATCACCTATGTGGATGGACTTCGCGAGGTAGGATCCGAGGCCAAAGCATATGCAGAAACCATAGAGTCTCAGGTATATGAGGCCTCCCGTGCCCTTCAGCACGCCAATCCCGGAAGCCGGGTTTATTACTTTGATCCCGATACCAGTCAATCCACTCCCGTCACAAATATGATGCAGGGCTATGACTTTGTGATCACAAAAAAGCGGGGCGGATCTCAGTATATCGATTCCACTCTGGAACTGATGACCGAGACGCAGTCCATTTCCCTGTACCGAAATCCTTACAGTCTTCATGGCTTCTATCTGCCGAAATCCATTGAGGGCTGGAATTATGATACGAAGTATCCCTTCTATTCTCAGGATAATCTGATCAGAGGGATCATCGGTGCAGAGGCTGTATTTACCGACGCTCCCGGCGACACGCAGACCATGGAGTCTCCCATCTTTGCTCCCAACGGAACAGAGGATCCCAGGCGGATGTCATACATGTTCGTCTTTACTCCCACCAAGGATGGAGATATCTATGCCAGTCTTTTCAATGTCAATCACCTTGGAGAATGTAAGGCCGGAGTGTCTGCAAACTTCTTCCATGACATCACGAAACGTGATATCGCAACGGCAGACTTTGCCTCCGAATATGCCATTTTCGATAAGGATAACTATATAAAACTGTATGATACCTTATCTGAGACTGTACTTTATAATAATTCAGAAACTGCATGCGCCTTCAGCTGCGATGCTTCAGAGGAAGGATATATCGTAATTCCATTCCCCTATCAGAGCGGCTGGTCCGTAACCGGTGCTGATTCATCCGAGATCAAAACCTTCATGAATGATCTGATGATGATCCCGGTTTCTGCCGGTGAGAATTCCATTTCACTGGAATACCACCCGGTTTACTTCTATATCGGGATTGCTATCAGTATCGCATTTCTTGCGGTTCTGATCCTTCTTGCTGTACGGAATTCCATAAAGCTTTC
>CADAXW010000067.1:835-6977 GCA_902792005.1 uncultured Lachnospiraceae bacterium | reverse complement strand
ACGAAGGTAAAGTCCTCTGTCAGATGATCCGCAAAAGCATAGGTACAGAAGGCGTCCGGCGAAGAGGGTCCCCCGTGCAGATAAATGATCACGGGATTCTTCACATCCCTCCCCGTCATAAGAACATACTGCTCCTGACCGCCGAGTGTGATGTAACTCTGCTCATCCACTCCGCGGAACAGGTTGACATAATGTTTTATATATCTCACATTCCGCATTCCGATCACCACGGAAATGATCCCGAAGAGAAGGATCAACAGCGTTATTAAAAAGCCCTTCCCGACCCGGATCAGACCCTGCGGTTTCTTCCTCTCTCCGAAGACCTCTTCCTCATGGGCCGTATGGATCCCGATATGGCCGATCCCGAGGATGATCGACGTCAGGATCATAACAAGATTGCTTCCGTAGATCCCCAACAGGAAGAAAGCAGCCACCGGAAGCGATGCCAGGGGAATACGGATAAAGAGTAAACGGCCGTAGAAATCCCGCATGGTCTTCCCGCTCCGGAAATACCGCACCCAGCTGATCTCATAAAGCACCATAAGCGAGAAAGAGATCACCAGCCACCAACACCATGCCGTCCATTTTCTCAGATTAAAATCCGAGAAAATGAGCGCCGTACAGGTGGCCAGGATCTCTCCCGTCCGCTCCATAAAAAGCAGTGCTTTATTCTCATTTTTTACATAGAGTTCGTAATCCTTCGGCTGATGTTTCACCCAGATGATATTCGGAACGTAAAGCAGGATCAGATATATCAGACCTATATATGAGAATCCCAATCGCATATCCCTGCCCGCCGCTTTCCTTTTCCGCTTACTTTTTCCGCTTACTGTTTCGGTTCCTTTCCGGAAGAAATGGTGATCCTTCCGTCTACGGATATCTTCACATCTATGAACTCCGTTACATCCTGGCTCTGACTGATGGCCAAAAGCAGTGTGCTTACGGTTCCATCCTCCGCAACGGACGAATGCCCTTTATACTTTTCAACCTGGATATCATAGTAATCCGGCGCCTCTGCTTCCGTGGCCTCACCCTTAACCAGTTCCACATGTTGACGACCATCATCTCCTGTTGTCATAACCAGGCGATAGCCGTCCGTATCCACAGCTCCTGTATTTCCTTCTGCCTGAGCCGCTTCACCGGTGGAAGCCTCATTCGAGCCTGCTTCCGTAGTCACCGCGGATCCCTGATCCGAAGATGTCACGGATTTGCGGTAGACACTCCTCACACTCTTTCCATCTGCACCAACGTTATCGTTCGTACCGACAATCCCGTCCGGATCCAGAAATACCCAGTCAGCCTCCCCCTTCGGGAATGAAATATCCGCAGTTCCGTCCTCATGGTTCTCCAGAATATACGGATATTCCAAAGCAGAACCGCCGACATCTTTTGCCTCTTTTACAACTGCTTCTTCTGCGGCACGGGCCACCAGTCGTCCTTCCTCCTCATATACGATGACGGGAAGTTCGATCTCGGCAACCGTCAGCTCCTGCCCGGCCACGTCACCGGAGCGGGTAAATATGACATTTGTAAGCCCTGCAATATTCGGACTGATGAGAAACCCGGCTTTCCCCTTCTTCTCTTCACCCTGTCGGCTGACCGAGAGCATATCCGTGTTCTCCACCTTAACATTCCATGTCAGGTCCTCCGTCTTGCTGCCGTCCAGATTTACCTTGAGCTTTTCTCCATCCTCAGCCAATGAGACCGGATAGCCGGAATCCGCAAGAAGCTTCTCACGATCCTGTTCTTTATCTCTTGTCAGAAACAGGATCAGAAGAAGGATCGCAATGACCGCCAATATGGGAATTGCAACAATAAGCTTTCGTTTCATATTAGTACTCCGGTGTTTTATAATCTGCTCCCGATTCTGCATCTTTCTTTGTGTTTGAATAATTAAGCGTCGCAGTTGATTCCGTATAGACCGTTCCTTTCGTGGTCCGATAGCTTAGGCCTCCCCTGCTTGTCACCTCAACAAGTGAGATCTCCTGAACTCCGCCGAAGTATTTCTTTTGCCCGTCCAGAGCGACGACCCCATCTATACTGTTTTTATTCACAGCTGAATTCATGAGGAGCACACCTGTATCCTTCCGGTTGTAACCAAGAAAGGCTACCGCATCCTTCCGGTTCTCGATCCTGCTGGAGGAATCCATTTTCGTCAGAGTCGTCACAAATAACCCGTAATTGATCAGGCTGGATCCGCCGCTCAGCAGAAGATTCGGCTTCAAAGCACTAAGCGGTACACTTGGGGCACCGAACTTGGCGTCACTTCCCAAACAGAAGAGTTTTCCTCCGGGCATGACGATGATATCACCGCCCTGTCCGCTCTTCGCCTTGGTGCATTCGATCCGGGCTTCCTTCGTTACCCCGAAGGGCGATACACAACCGCCTTCTTTCACGATGATCGTTCCGCCCTGATTGATGATCGTTCCGTTGTTGATGAAATTTCCTTCGATAGAAAGGACGCCGCCTTCCTCGATCTCGATCTTTGATCCTTCAGGCAGAACAACGCCTTCGGCCTTCGCTTCATTTCCATCTACATCCAGATATGAAGTATCCTTAAGGATCAGGGTCTCTCCCTTTCCAACCTTCGTAGTTCCGCCTGCGCCGGAGGTCGGATCACCTCCCTCTCCCTTGATGGAAGCGAAGACATGCGGTTTTCCGATGTACCAGGAAAAAATGTGATTGACCGAAGGATCCTTTTTGGACAGGACCGTTTTGATCATCCTTGTAGCTGATTCCGCCGAGTTGGGAACACCTCCTGTATTATACGCATTATTTATATCATCCTGACTCAACAGATAGGAAAAAGCAAGATTTACAAGATATCCGTTTTTTTCTGCAAGGAAAGTAAATCCATTATCCTCGCACAGCATGACCCACTTATCCCCGGCAGAATCCCCCAGGAAAGGATATAGTCCGAAGAAGGAAATGTCGTTGGAGTAATCCACTTTTTCATTTCCAAATACCGGATATGTAGACTTATTGTCAGCGGCCTGATAAGTCCTTTCATCCATTTGGGTATCTTCATCTTTGTCCCGATCCTCCGCCGACGCCGGTCCGATCCTTCTATACAGCGTGAGTTCCTCTGCATGATCTCTCAAGCGGAATCCGATGGAATTTGTATCGTAACCCGCAGTCACAAAAGTATCCGTACCATTCAGATTCTTTCCGATACTGTTGTAGGACATATCTCCGCTGTTTCCCTTAGCGGAAGGCCTGGCCAGTGCGATCTGCATGGTTGCATGTTCGTATCCGTCCGAATTGATCCCTTCCTCGAAAAATACTCTCTGGACCCCACGATTCACCGGACTGAAATAGGGCACTCCCATGGGCGTTCCTGAAGTAAAGAACCTGTCCATGCTGAATACTTCCTTCTGATCATTTAAAGCTTTCGATTCTTCATCCAGTTTGATATAGTAATGCGATTTATAATCGAATGCGCCGGTTACAGTAAATCCTCCTCCCCCCTTTCCTTCATTCAGCGACTTGTAAATTGCCTGAAGTTTTGCAGGATCCTTGTCTCCCAGATAATTATAACTCGTCGTGTACTGGAACATATCCTCTCCGTAAAAGATGTGATCCTTATCATCATAGGTTGAGATAAATCCCGTGGGTTCAAGGTTTGAATTATGGATCACCAGCATGGATGCATAGTATGGCCTTAAATTGCCGGCTTCATCCTTCCACTTAAAATGCTGCTTGTAATTGGATGGGGTCACCTTCGTCCATTCCCAGAACACGATCCGTCCATGATCATCCTTAAGAAGTTTGGACGTCACATCCTTTGAGGGCTCCTGACTTTTGCCCTGCTCCGAGGCCTTCTCTGTTGACTTCTCCTGACCTTTATTCTCCGTTCCGTCTGCATATACAGATCTTCCCTGCATCATGGGAACAGAAAAAAGAAATGCTGCTGCCAGAAGCATCGCCGATAAACGGCGTCTCTTATGGAATTGTATATGTTTCTTTCTCATATGCTATATCTCCCTTCATAGGGTATCACGATCAGGAAGGGCATATATGACAGATCCTGTATTCGGGTCTTTCGTGCTTCGATCACGCACCGGGTACCTGCTGTTGCATCGCCGGTCTTGTCATCTTTCGGAGATTGCGGATATTTGCCCTGCGCTTCTCCTCCTGTGCCATTCTCTTGGCATTCTTACGGATATATTCCTTCTGGAGTTTACGGATGTCGTCGATGGAGAATTCTCCCCCTGCCTTAATGGCCTTCATCCCGGCTGTCACGATACTCTGCGTCAACTCCTGTTTTGCCACATTATCCAGATCCTGTTTGGACGGACGAAGATCTCTGTCCAGCCGGTCCGATGTTCTCTTATAGGGATGACCGGGCCGTATGCGGATATTCTTCTCCAGCGTATCCATACGGTTCATATAGAACAGAGTCTGTACCACTGCTCCACCCAGGACCTCCTTTAACTGCGGATTCTTGGAACCTGCATGATGCAGTCCGTCCAGGGTTTCCTGCATATCCTGCATTTTCTCCTGACACTTCTTCTGCATCTCTTCTTTCTTGCGCTTAAGTTCCTTCTCATACATGTCTTCACGCATCTTTGAGATGGAACGCTGGATCTCCTTCAGGCCCAGGATCCTTTGCTGTTCTTTCTTTGTAGGCTTTGCGCCGCTGGCCTTCAGACGTTCATTCTCGGCCTTCTCGTACATCTCTGTTGCCTTATATGCGCGCATGGTAAGAAGCTCGTACTTCTCCATCTCTTCCTTGGACAGCTGCGTTCTGCCTGCGATCTGCTGCATGAACTCGTCCAGAAGCTGGAGATGTCTTCGAACCAGTTTATACTCCTTGGATTTGGTGTCGATCTCCCGCGTCATGGCGCGAAGAGCATGAACCTCCTTCTGCTGCTTATCCAGAAGGGTCCCTTCGATATCCTTTTGTTCATTAACCGTGCCTTTAAAGGGGTTTCTCTCCTCTTTTTTTTCATCCGGCTTTTTCGCGTCTGCTTTCTTTCCCTGTGCCGGCACCGCGGGGGCTTTCTTCTCCGCCTCATTTGCTTCTTTTTGCTGATTCTGGCGAATTTCTTCCTCTATCCGGTTCTGTTCGTCCTTCTGACGACGATATTCCTCTTCCTCCTGCTCCAGCTGACGACGACGTTCCTGAAGTTCACTCAGCTTTGCGGCAGTATTCAGTTCATTCTCCTCCGGTTCATCCAGATCGCCGTATTCATACTTTACGTTTTTGGGATCAAGGTCGATTTCTTCTTCCTTTTTCTCTTCCTTCGCCTCTTCTTTCGCGTCCTCTTCATCCGCTTTCAGCTGTTCAGGCTTCGGTTCCTCTATGATATTCTCTTCTTCCTTTTCCTTCTCCCGGTCTCTCTCTTCTTCTTTCTCTTCGACCTTTTCCAGGTCTTTTCCTTTCTCTGCTTCCTTCTCCGGTGCTTTCTCTTCTTCGTTTACCGGATTCTCCTTCCCGTTCTTCTCCCGGGCATCCTCCTGCTTCTTCTGGAAATCCATTATCCGGGCATCGATATCCTTCCTTTGAGGTTTCCGTTTCGCATCTGCATCCTCTTTGGCCGGCTTTGCTCTCTCGTTGGTATCATCCAGGATGACAGGTTCATGTTCATTCACATCCGCTTCGACCTCCGGATCGATCTCCTGGTTCGGTTCGGTATAATTGGCTTCCGGGTTATTGACTTTATATTCCTTTCTTCTTTTTGGCATAATGAATCTCCTTAACTAATCTAAGAACCTTTTCACTTTAAGTACATTCATTCCATCCCGGTATTCGTAGGATACCTCATCCATCATTTTCTTCACCAGATGGATCCCAAATCCCCCTTCGTGCTCTACAAACTGCTTACCGGTGACATCAACCGCTTCCTTCTTCAGCGGATCAAAAGGAATTCCGGAATCTGTAAACTGCAACAGTATATAGGTCTCATGCTCCACGACCCGACAACTGATCCATGTCTCCGCATGGTCCGGTCTGTATGCATAGGAACAGATATTGATAAATATTTCCTCCACTACAAGCCGGATCTCCGAGCATACCTTTTTATTAAATCCACAGTGTACCAGATGTTCATGGATGAAGTCCTGTACCGGAAAGAGTGCATCCGAGACCGCATCCACCTTAATATAATCTGTTCCTCTCTCTATATGAAATTCGGTTTCA
>CADAXW010000067.1:0-786 GCA_902792005.1 uncultured Lachnospiraceae bacterium | reverse complement strand
TTCTTTTTCTCCATATTCAACCTCCGGACAGGTTATGTCCGAACTCCATATGAGAACCTCAGGTCACTTCTCAGCCGCTTCGTTGATCTCTCTGGCTTCCTTCTCTTCCCTAGCCTTCTCCCGTCGTTCCTTTGCCTCTTCCCTGATCTTCTTTCGAGAGGCTTTCTTCTCCTTCTTTTCTTCCTGCTTTCCTTCCTTTTTTTCGCTCGCCGCCCGAACCAGGAAAGAAGCCGTTGCCTTCTCAAACTTTCTCATGGCAAAGAATGCCGCCAGCCTTGATGTAAGACATCTCGCCGTGAAAGCAGAGAGTTGAAGCTTTCCCTCATCATTTTCATAGAAGGCCAGAACTACCGGGTAAAAGATATATGTCTTGAACAGAGAACCATACACCTTCTCTCTGGAAAGAAATATGATCTCCCTTCCGATCGATCGAAATACCTTCTCCGTATCATAAACGGCACGGGTCTTATCTCTCCCTGTTTCGTAATATCGCTCCACATGCGTGACTCCCAGGGTCCGGAGCTTCGTGGCGCCATCTGAGGGTCCCCAACTGATCCCAACATCCTCGACGACCACGTATCTGCCTTCCTGGTCCACCATGATATGACCCAGAAGTACCTGATAGGCTTCCATCAATATGGGATTGTTTCTGCTGCTTTTACTTAACACTTTTCCTTCCCCCGCGGATCACCGTATATTAAGCAAACCTGCCAACCCGGTCATTTCAAAGACCTCCATCACATTATCATTCATATTTGTGACTGCCAGTTTTCCGCCTTTTTTAAA
>CADAXW010000066.1 GCA_902792005.1 uncultured Lachnospiraceae bacterium | reverse complement strand
ATGAGGCAGCTGGCGACTGTCCTTAAGGCGAGTTATGAGTATCAGTATCCCTATCAGGCTGCGGTACAGACCAGGACCAAGCTGTCCGTGTCCGAGGTGAAGCATGAAGCCATGGAACGGAAGGGAGTGGGACTGTCTGCTGCCACGCCGGAACGGGCTGCTGCCACGGAACATGCTGTGGCCACGTCGGATGAGGCTGCTGTCACACCGGAACGGGCTGCGGAGGGGGAAGCCCCTGCAGCTCGTGGAGAAAGCAAGGTGCCCGGAGTCAGCGGCACCGACTATGGAACTGCCGTGCATAAGCTGATGGAGCTGCTTCCTTTTGCAGAGATCGACAGTATGGACACTATGAAGAAAACGCTGAAGGAGCTTTTGCAGACACCATTTTTCACCGAGGACTTGCGGAAAGCGGTCCGTGTTGATACAATAAAACAGTTCTATTCCGATGATCCGGACAGCCTGTTCCAGAGGATGCGCCGTGCGGATCAGAGAAATCAGCTGTTCAAGGAGCAGCAGTTTCTGATCGGACTTCCCGCCAGCCGCCTGGGACAGGAGATCCCGCTTGCGGAGGCTGAGGGAGAGGATACGGTGGAGCCCCGGATATCCGAGGGCGAGTCCCTTCGATTTGCTACGGATGAGCCGGTGGTCCTGCAGGGGATCATTGACGGCTTCTTCCTGGAAGAGGATGAAGAGGGAAATGCCTATGCGGTGCTTATGGATTATAAGACCGACCGGGTGGAATCTCCCGAGATCCTGAAGGAACGGTATATGAGCCAGCTGTCGCTGTACCGGGAGACACTGGAGGATATCCTTCAGGTTCCGGTACGGGAAATGTTGCTTTACGGTTTTGCAAAGGGGCTGGGTGAGATACGGCTCTGATGCAGGAGTCATAGGAGAAAGGATTGCGTATAGAAGATATGGATGAGAAAGAAGGACTTACGCTGCTGGGTGCAGCGGGAACCAAGTACCCTGCGGATTATGATCCGTCGGTGCTGGAAACATTTCAGAACAAGCATCCGGAGAATGATTATTTTGTAAAATTCAACTGTCCGGAGTTTACAAGTCTTTGCCCGATCACAGGACAGCCGGACTTTGCTACCATTACCATCTCCTATGTTCCGGACCAAAGGATGGTGGAGAGTAAGTCCCTGAAGCTGTATCTGTTCAGCTATCGGAACCATGGAGACTTCCATGAGGACTGCGTGAATAAGATCATGAAGGATCTGATCAAACTGATGGATCCCAAGTATATCGAGGTATGGGGAAAGTTCCTTCCCCGAGGAGGTCTGTCCATTGATCCCTACTGCAATTACGGACGTCCCGGAACAAAATGGGAGGAAGTGGCATGGCAGAGACTGGCCAACCATGACCTCTATCCGGAGAAGGTTGATAATCGATGATGGATCAGGATACAAAGGTAATAAGCGAGGCTTATCAGAGAACAGTGGAGGAGATCCTTTCCATACCGAAATTCGCCTCGGAAAAGCATGATCACTCGGTGCTTCAAACCTACCTTGCAGCACTTGGACATCCGGAGAAGGGGATCCGCGTGATCCATGTGGCAGGCACCAACGGAAAGGGATCCGTCTGCAGGATGCTTGCGGATATGCTCCGCCTTTCGGGACAAAGAGTGGGAGAATTCTATTCGCCACATTTGATCCGGCTGAATGAGAGGATCCGGGTGGATCAACGTGAGATCCCGGACGAGGATGTTACTACATTTTATGGATTATATGAGAAAGTCAGGCTGGAGCAGAAGCTGCCCCGGCTTACTTTCTTTGAAGTGCTTTTTGTTCTGGCCATGCTGTACTTCCGAAAGGAGCAGGTGCAGGATGCAGTGCTGGAGACCGGGATGGGGGGACGGCTGGACGCAACCAACAGCATCCCGGCAGCCCTTTATGTGATCACCGAGATCGGCATGGATCATGAGGAGTACCTGGGGGATACCATCCAGAAGATCGCTGCGGAGAAGGCAGGGATCATTACCGGATCGTCTCCGGTGGTGTTCCATACCGGCTATTTCGGCGGGAAAAATGAAAGAGGAGAATCTCCGGCGGACACAGTGATCCAGGCCCGTGCCACGGAAATGCGCTGCGGTTCGGTCATAAATTGCAACAAAATAGAGGTATTATCGAAGGAAGTCACCTCTGTTGGCATTGATTTTTCATTCAGAAACGATTATGATAAATACGACCATGTCTTTCTGCCGACACATGCGTTGTATCAGATAGACAATGCCGTAACTGCCATCACAGCGATCCCGTATCTATGCCCGGACAAAGACAGGGAGGAGATACGGAGGCTGGTCCTGGAGAGCCTGCAGGGCTTTCTCTGGGAAGGACGTATGGAGCAGGTGTGCCCCGGAGTATTTACCGACGGTGCTCACAATCCTTCGGCTGCAAGACAGCTTGCGGCTTCCGTGAAGCGGCTGGCGGAGCAGGAGGGCAGCAGCAGACTGCAGCTGATCTTCGGTGTATCCGGAGATAAGAACATTTCCTCCGTATTTCGGGAGCTGGCAGCCGTAAGATGGGACAGGGTGATCCTGGCCTCTCCGGAAAAGCTTCTGGGGATGGCAGGAGAGATCTTCACGCAGGACACGCGGATCGAAACGGCAGCGGATCTGGAATCGGCCCTGAAGAAGGCAGGCGTGAAGGCCGCAGATGTAGAGGACGCGGCACGGGAGAGAACACTTACGATCGTAACGGGATCCCTCTATTTAGTGGGTGAACTGAAGAATATGGAGTTAGACTATGATTGATTTTGATGATGAGCTGAAGCGTTTCAGTCCCAGCCTGGAGGTTAGTCAGGCAGAGGAGGATATCCTGCAGAGTGATCTGAAGGATATCGCGGATATTGTTCTGCAGATGACAGAAGATTTACGAGGAGTAACAAGATAAATGGCAATTCGACAGAAATGCCTTTACTGCGGACAGCCCGTAAGTCAGAATGGATATTGTACCAGCTGCAAGCTGAACCAGGACTTCCTGCGGAAGGCATTTAATACATCCAATTATCATTATAATATCGGCCTTGAGAAGGCTGAGATCCATGATCTGTCGGGTGCGGTGGAGTCGCTGAAGACATCCCTCAGGTATAACAAGATGAACATATCCAGTCGGAATCTTCTGGGTCTTGTGTACTATGAAATGGGTGAGACCGTTCCGGCCCTCAGCCAGTGGGTTCTCAGCGTGAACTATCAGCCTGAGGATAATCCCGCCGTCCGATATCTGAAGGAGGTTCGGGATGATCCGAAGGAACTGGAGCGGATCACGGAAGTGGCCCGGGAGTTTAACCAGGCACTGGAGCATGCGCATCAGCATTCCCTGGACCTGGCGCTCATAGCCCTCAGGAAGGCTCTTTCACTGAACAAGAACCTGATCAAGGGACATTTGCTCATGGCTCTGATCTATGTAGAACAGAACCGGATCGGTATGGCAAAAAAATGTCTCACCAAGGTGCTTGCCCTGGACCGGACGAATCTGACCGCACAGCGGTATCTCAGGGAAATGGGCGAGAGTGAGGAAAAGATCCTCCGTATGGCCGAAAAGGGCGAGGACGCATCGGATGACCTGTTTGACAGCTATTACGGTGTGGAGACGCCGGAGGGACAACGTCCGGCCAGAAAGATCGAGCCCAAGTCCGTGACGGGAAAAAGAACCAGTGTCACCGTCATGAAGCGGTTCAAGGAATCCAATATGGCCCGGTATTCCAACGTATATATGTTTGTTGGTATCGTGATCGGTATGCTGATCCTGTACTTCCTGACCATTCCGGGAATCCGGAAGCGGGCAGAAGCCGATATGGAGATACAGGAATCTTCCTATCTGAAGGAAATGTCGGCAAAGAACTCCGAGATTGCCAGCATGCAGCTGACCATTGAGGAGAATAAAAAGCTGTCTCAGCAGAAGGAGCAGGAGAAGAAGACACTTCAAAAGAAGATCGACTCCCTCCAGGCACAGGTGGATGCCATGAAGAACCAGATCGCATCCGGTGGTGCGGCTGTGATCCCGGAGAAGTCTTCCGAGCAGAAAGAAGGCGAAGAGGGAGAAGAAGGAGGCGCATCCCAGGAAACGGATGAGACCCGGGATAATCCGGAAGACGGAGAAGAAACCGGCGACGGTGAGGATGCAGAAAACACCGACGGCGAGAATACCGACGGTGAGAATACAGATGGCGGAGATGCATTAGCGACACCCGCAGACACCACGGCCAAGACAGCAGCGAAGAAGGCAAAGGAAGGGATCAAGGCCAGCGAGCTTCAGGCCATGATCGCCAACGAATAGACAGGTTAAACAAAGGAGAATCAAAATGGCAAAACAGAATTTGATCGAAAAGAAGAACTCAGGAGGAATGCAGCCTGAGAAGAACTTCATTAACTTTGTGAAGTTTGAGTCAAAGCGTTATGCGATCCCCTTTATCATGCTGGTGCTTGGACTCCTGTTCATCCTGCTTCAGGGAAATGTACTGGATGTGCTTGTAACGGTGCTTGGCGTGGTACTGATGATCGGCGGAGTGATCATGGGCCTGTCCCTGCTTTCAGCCACATCACCGCTGGTGGTGTTCGGAGCATCGGCCCTGTTCATTCTGGGACTGATCAGCGTGATCAACCCCAGCTGGGTCGCAACCTTCTTCCTGAAGGTGATAGGACTCTGCGTATTCCTGAATTCCCTGATCCGTATCATCACGGAGCATAGCCTGAAGGGGAAAACAAGCAAGTACTCCTTCTACTTTATCACGGATATCGTAACAGCCGCAGTAGGACTGCTACTGTTCCTGTTCCCCACAACATGGCTCCAGAGCGTAAGCTTCCTGTTCTACGTCTTCGGAATCCTGCTGATGGTACTCGGAATCTTCAACATCTACACCGCATATAAGGTATACAAAGAAGGACGCTATGTAAACGATGGCACGGATGTAGTATGGGAGGAGTGAGCCCAGCTACAAGCGTTGCACAATGTGAAAACAGCACCTATGGAAGCTTGCTTCCTAATAGGTGCTGTTTTTAGATTGTATAGCGCGCCAGCGCGAACTCGAGTGCGAAGCACGAGAGTGCAACGCTATCTATTGTTCATTGTTATGATTCAGTACCGAATCTGTATCCACCGGTGCACTTCCTCCCGCATTCACATTTCCGTTCAATGCGGAATCGGAGTTGGGAACCTGTACATTATCATACTTCTTACCCAGATCATGCAGTTCTGCATTTCCGAAGGTGGAAAGGGGCTGTGACAGGATCTGCTCCAGACGCTCGTCCTCCTCCTTCTGTGCCTGCTTTTTCTTCTTCCACCAATGCATGGCGATGAGAAGAATGATGACAACACCGGCCAAAACGATCATAACGATCATGATGACCTTAAAATTCTGCTTGGCAAGAGCAGAGGTCTTTTCTTCCTTCATCAGCTGCTTACCGGCAGTGGAAAGGGCCTTGCCGAAGATCTTGGCCAGGTCGCCGTTCATACTGTTGTCCGTCCAGTAGCGGTTGATCTTGTTCTGGAAGACGTCAATTGTCTTCGTATTTACCACATCTCCGTTCCCTGTGCCGGCGGCGATGTAGTAGGACTCGTCATTTCCGATGAAGACGAAGAGGAGATTGCCGGGATTATCCCCGAAGAGCTCGCCGTAGATCCGCTCCTCGTAGGTGGAATAATCACCGCGGTCACCGTAGTTGTCTGTTACGTAAAGGAAGGGCCAGACGCCGGTCTCCTGATAGAAGTCCTCAAAGCCTTCTTCCAGATATTTCTTGTTGGAGTTGTCGATCCAGGGCTCGCCCTTGCTGGTGTCCTCCCAGTAGCCGTGGGAGGTATCGACCTCGCCGGTATACTTGGTACATCCGTAGCCGGAATCGTTTGTGGAATAGCTGTTGCTGTCCGAGTTTCTTACACGCATAAAGGAGAGGATGACACCTACCACGATGAGGATCAGGAAGATCCAGAGAACTGTGGTTGCACATCCAGCGCCGGAACCGCTGCTGACGTATCCGCCGCCTCCGCCGTTATTTATGATTATGGGACCGCTGCTGTAGCCCCGGCGATATGAACGCCGATAGTAGGTGCGGGGCGGTCTGGGGGGAAGCCCTCCGCCAAAGAGACCACCACCGTAGCCTCCGCTGCTGCTGTGTCCGCTGCTGACCCGCCTGGTGGAGCTTCCGCCGCCGGCCTTGAAGCCCCCGAAGGAACGGCTTCCGCCGGATGAGAATCCACCAAAGGAACGGCCGCCACCGCCTGAGCCGCCGCCACCGCCTAATGATCTAGCCATAGTATATCCTCCTTAAGTTAGAAACAATACGTACTAAATCATTTTACACTTTTTCATTTCAAGGGTAAAGGGAAATGTGCACATTTTTGTATTAAAGGTTTCTTTTTTTCCTGATTTTTAGTATATTAGGAGAAGAGCAAAACGGAGGTAGATACTATGCGAATCGGAATGGGATATGATGTTCACCGGCTGGTGGAGGGAAGGCCTCTCATCCTGGGCGGTGTGAAGATCGAGCATACCATGGGCCTGCTGGGGCACTCGGATGCAGACTGTCTCACCCATGCCATCATGGACGCACTGCTGGGCGCGGCAGCCATGGGAGACATCGGAAAACATTTTCCGGATACAGATCCGGCATATAAAGGCATAGACAGCATGAAGCTTCTGACGGAGGTGGTGAAACTGCTGGACAGAGAGGGCTACATCATCGGAAATGTGGATGCCACCATCATCGCGCAGAAGCCGAAGATGGCACCGCATATCCCGGAAATGCGCCGCCGGCTGGCTGAGGTAATGCAGATCACGGAGGATCGCGTGAATATCAAGGCCACAACAGAAGAGGGGCTCGGTTTCACCGGCGTGGAGCAGGGAATCTCCTGCCAGGCCATCTGCCTTCTGGAGACAGTGGATAATTATATGTATCAGGATGTGGTCACCGGAGCAGTGGGAACCCCCGAGGGACAGGAACGGGGAGTGACCTGTGATGGCTGTCCCATGAAGAACAGCGGGAAGTAAAGAGGCAGAAGGAGATAAAGACAGATGGATCGATATAACGAGCGGCTGGTTCCGGGAAGACCCGGAAGTGAGGCAAGGCTTGTATTTGGTGTGGGGATCGTGCTGATCCTGGCGGCCGTCGGACTGGTGGCTGCGGGCTTTGCCGTAAAGCCCATCATCGCGCTGGGATCTCTTCCGGCAGTGGTTCTTGGAGTTTACATAATAATCTATTCGAGGCAGCTGTTTCAGGTGGAATTCGAATATCTTCTGGTGAATGGCGATATCGAAGTATCCAAGATCATAGCAAAGAAGCGGAGAAAGGTGGTGCGGGAGATCCGTGCCGAGGACATCACCAGGATGGCGCCCCTTTCCAATGACCGTGTGAAGAATGATATCAGCAGAGTGGAGAAGCGGCAGGTGTTTGATTATACAGCAGGCACGGAAACCGCAGAAGAGAGTGGTGCTTACTATGTGGTAGTCGAGAAGGTGAAGAATGTGGAATCCTTCTACATCCTGGATCTGAATGATGACTGCAGGCAGCATATGAAGGAAGTGTTGAAATCCAGATTTGAGAAATAAGGCGGATCGTTGCAAAAAAAGAAGACGCACGAAAAAACTCCGTGCGTCTGATTATTCTTTTATGAATTAACTAATGTGACAGAACGATCAGGGATCCAGCGGGATCATCTTGAGTCCCTTGTACATCTTGGTGTACATACTCTTCTCATCCTTGTAAAGCATGGTACCACGCGCACCATCCCTGATAATGTAGGCATATTTATTCTTCTGAACATTCATGTAAAGCACTTCCTGCACATTCAACTCCTGTGCTTTTACCTTGGCAGTGTATACATTCAATGGTTCCATCTTGTACTTTTTGATCGCCTGCTCAACTGTCATGGTTCAACACCCCCTCAAAAACAATTGCGATGCCGCTTAAGATAATTATATTGGCTATTATAAACAAAGTCAACTGTAAAATATGGATAAATTTCAGAAATAAAAACCAACATTTCAAAAAATGATTTCGTCAAAATGACAAATATGAGGCACTATGGAAAACTATTATCTGAAATATGAAGAACAGGTGAAACGGAGTAACCGGGACAGGCTTCTGCTACATGCCTGCTGCTGTCCCTGCAGCAGTCACTGCATTGAGGTTCTGGCGGATCACTTCGATATCACCGTGTTCTTTTACAATCCTAATATCGATACGGAAGAGGAATACGAGAAACGCTTTCGCGAGCTGATCCGGTTTGTAGATGAGGCGCCCTTTGCCAGGGGGACGAAGCTGGTGAAAGCACCCTACGACCCGGAATCCTTCCATGCCATTGCGGCCGGACGGGAGCTGGAGCCGGAGCGGGGAAGCCGGTGTTACGACTGCTATAAGCTGCGGCTTCGGAAAACGGCAGAGTATGCCATGGAACAGGGCTTTCAGTGTTTTACCACCACCCTGTCCATCAGCCCTTATAAAAATGCGGCGTGGCTGAATGAGATCGGCTGCTCGCTGGAGCAGGAGCTTCGCAGCGAACACCCGGAGGCACCGTACTTTTTGTTCAGCGATTTCAAAAAGAAGAACGGTTATAAGCGCTCCATAGAGCTGTCACAGGAATATGGACTTTATCGTCAGGATTACTGTGGCTGCATCTACTCGAAGGCGGAGCGGGAACGAAAGAAACAGGGGGGCGCGTGATATGGAGAATGCTTATGGCTCTTTTGCAGGAGTCTACGAAGAACTGATGGACAATGTGCCCTATGATGCCTGGTGCAGCCGGATCCTGGAACTCTTTCGGGAGGCGGGGCTTTCCGAAGGGCTGGTGGCTGAGCTTGGGTGTGGAACGGGAAGCATGACCCGGCGCCTGGCAGATGCAGGCTATGATAGGATCCGGCTCGCAAGGATATCCTGTATCTTCTGCAGGACATGCGGAGCTTTGAGCTTTACGGAACGGTGGGGGCAGTGGTATGCTGCTGTGACAGTATCAACTATATCCTGAAATCGGAGGAGGTGCAGGAGGTCTTTCGACTGGTCAACAATTACCTGGATCCGGAGGGACTTCTGGTGATGGACTTTCATCCGCCGGTCTATTACAGCGAAAGGCTGAAGGACCGGACCATCGCTGAGGTTCGGGAGGACGTGGCCATGTTCTGGGAAAATGAAGAAGCAGGGGATGACATCCACCGCTTTTATCTCACCATTTTCCAGGAGGATGAGGATGGAAGATATGAACGGTTTGACGAGGAGCATGTGCAGCGGGGCTACACGCCGGAGGCGCTGAAGAAGTTTGCCGAGGCTGCGGGCCTGAGGGACATCCGGTTTTACGACGGCTACACGGGACAACCGGCAGGAAAGAGCAGTGAGCGGATCCTGATGACAGCGAGGGAGTGCGGAAAAACCGCGCAAACAAACGAACAGTAAACAGATGATGAAAGGAAATGAAGATAGATGAGTGAATGGAATGATGTGGTTTTACAGGGTATGGCAGCGGGAAATGAGGTTCGCTTCTTTCTGGCCTACACCAGAGGTCTGGTGGAAAAGGCAAGACAGATCCATGACACCAGTCCCATTGCCACGGCAGCGCTGGGGAGAAGTCTTACGGCAGCGGCCATGATGGGTGCCATGTGCAAGAATGACTCGGATGTCCTGACCATGCAGATCAGCGGGGACGGCCCTCTGGGTGGGATCACCGTGACCGCAGATGCAGCCTGCAGAGTCAAGGGACTGGTGAAGCAGAAGGACGTGTTCCTGCCGGCAAACAAGGCGGGACATTTAAATGTGGGCGGAGCCGTTGGTCGCGGCGTACTCCGTCTGATCCGGGATGTGGGGCTGAAGGAGCCCTACGTGGGACAGACAGAGCTGGTGTCCGGTGAGATCGCAGAGGATCTGACCTATTACTTTGCTGTCAGCGACCAGATCCCCACCTCCGTGGGACTGGGGGTTCTTCTGAATAAGGAAAACTATGTGGAGCATGCAGGTGGTTTTATCATCCAGCTGCTTCCCTTTGCAAAGGAGCAGACCATCCGCTGGCTGGAGGAGGTCCTGGCAGGAGTTCATTCCGTGACGGAGTACTTTGCGGACGGCTACAGCCCCGAGGATCTGGTGCACGTTCTGCTTGGCGCGGATGCAAGCATTGAAAAAACCACGGTACCGGAGTATTATTGTAACTGCAGCCGCAGCAGAGTGGAGAAGGCACTGATCTCCATCGGTAAGGCCGAAATGGAGAGTATGATCCGGGACGGAGAGCCTGTGACCATGCACTGTGACTTCTGCAACACGGACTATACATTTGAGATTGACGAGCTGAAGTCCTTGCTGGCAAGCCTCGGCTGAGGAAAAGAAGAGAAAAGAGGAAATAGATATGTTGTATCAGGTTTTGAAGGACACATTTCAGGACTGGGTGATCCTTGTGATCGGAACAGGCTGCGGCTTTATCCTTACAGCGCTGCTACTCTGGAAGCCGTTTTCCTTCCTGCCGAAGGATGGCGGAAAGAAGGTGGAGACGCCGGACGGCAAGATCGTTGTGATCAATGATAAGTCGGAAGGGAAAACCACCGGAGTCGGTCTGGTCTTTGTTCTGGTATTTCTGCTGATGTCGATTTTGTTCCTGCCGCTGGATACGGAGCTGTTGATCTATGTGGGACTGATGCTGCTCATGATGATCACGGGTTATCTGGATGATGCATCCTCGGTTCCCTGGGGAGAACTGGTGAAGGGACTGCTGGATCTGGTACTTTCCATCGGTGTTGTAGTGACCTTCCTGATCTTCCACGGATCCACCGTGACGGTATTCGGAAATACATTTGAAATGCCTGTATGGTTGTACGGGATCCTGGGTGTGATTCTGATGTGGGTTTCCATCAATGTCACCAACTGCTCCGACGGAGTGGACGGTCTCTGCGGCGGCGTATCGGTGGTGACGCTGGTTGCTTATTTCCTGTTCTTCCATGAGATCATGCCCACCTATTCGTGGATGGGTGTTCTGATGGCAGGCGTGCTGGTGGCATATCTGATCTACAACTGGAACCCCAGCAAGGTTCTGATGGGTGACGCGGGCTCCCGAACCATCGGGTTTCTGCTGGCGCTGCTTGCCATGCAGAGCGGACATCCCTTCATCTTCCTGCTGATGTCACTGGTATTTATCTTTGACGGCGGCATGGGTCTCGTGAAGGTGACCATTATTCGTGTCCTGAAGGTGAACCCCTTAAAAAATGTGCTCTTTCCCTTCCATGATCACATGCGGAAGAAAATGAAGCTGCCCATAAAACTGATCCCTGTGATCTTCATTGCTCTGCAGATGCTGTTCTGCGGCATAGCTGCAATATTTGTCTAGATATTTTCTGACGGAGGTTTGAAAATTGAAGAAGCAGGTATTTAATCCCTATCTCCCCCTCGGTGAGTATATTCCCGACGGGGAGCCACATTTGTTTGGAGACCGGGTCTATATCTATGGCTCCCATGATAAGGAAGGCGGAGAGACCTTCTGCATGCTGGATTATGTGACTTATTCGGCACCGGTCGAGGACCTGACGGACTGGCGGTACGAAGGCGTGATCTACAGGGCAGATCAGGATCCCCAGTACGGGCAGGAGATCGAAAATGCGCGGCTTGCCGGGGGCAATGCGGATGAGGCATCCCTTCGGCCCGTTTTTCTTCATATGTATGCGCCGGATGTGGTTCAGGGGAATGACGGAAGATGTTATCTGTACTACAGCATGAGTGGCAATTTTGGCGTGGGCGGATATATCGGCCCCATCAGTGTTGCTGTGGCAGACAGCCCGGTGGGCCCCTTTGAGTTCCTGGGCTTTGTGCGAAACCCGGACGGGACGCCGATGCTGAAATATGTCCTCTTTGATCCGGCGGTGCTGAATGATAACGGTGTCATCCGTCTCTATTACGGGACACAGTACGATTTCCATGAACGTCCGGACTTTACACCGGATTCGGAGTATGTAAAACAGATGGAGGGAATGTTCGGCCGCAGCCGTGAGGAGATCCTCGGTGAGCCGGATGGCATCATGGGTGCCGTGACGGTCACACTTCAGGATGACATGCTCACCATAGCGGATGAGCCGAGACGCATCATCCCCTACCGGGTGAAGGGAACGGACTTTGAGGAGCATCCCTTCTTTGAGGGACCGTCCATGCGGAAAATGGGAGAGAAGTATTACTTCATTTATTCCTCTCAGCAGAACCATGAGCTTTGCTATGCGGTGAGTGATGCACCGGACCGTGATTTTGTGTTTGGCGGGACCATCGTATCCAATGGGGATGTGGGCTATCAGGGAAGAAAGCCTGAGGATAAGCTGAACATGACAGGCACCACCCATGGCAGCATCATCGAGATCAACGGGCAGTGGTATGTGTTCTATCACCGACTCACCCATAAGTCCGATTACAGCCGGCAGGCCTGTGCGGAGAAGATCACCATCGAACCGGACGGAAGCATCCGGCAGGTGGAGATCACCAGCTGCGGTCTGAATCCTGCCCCGCTTAGAGGAGAAGGAGCATATCCTGCGGTGATCTGCTGTAATCTGACCGACGGGCACATGCCGCACGGATCAAACAGTATCTTTCAGGAGACCTTCCCGAATGTGACACATGAAACCTATCCTGCGGAAGCGGTACCCGGAATGGCCACGCATGAGTCGGAGGCCAGAGAGAAAAATGCGGATGGTTCGATGACAGAGCGTTATATCGGGGAAATCACGGACGGAACACTGATCGGATATAAGTACTTTGATCTCGGCGGAGTCAAAGGACTCTGGATCCGTGCCGGGCTGGAGGCGGCCGGCGAAGGACGTTTTACATTCCGGCTTTCACCCGAGGGCCCGGAGCTGGGATCCATCGTAATTCAGGAGGAGAAGGCGGAAGGCACAGGAACAGGCTGGAAGAGGGAAGTACTCCGGAGTTCGCTTCCGGATGGGATATATCCGCTGTATATTACCTATACGGGAAATGTGAGTGCGAAGCTTCTTGAGTTCGGATTTCTGAACGAATGAAGACAGAGCACCATCGGATAAATATCTGTTTTACCCCGGGTGAATCTGTAGTTTCACCCGGGGTAAATTTGTGTTTTTTTCGGTTGACATGCCTTTGGTAAATATATATAATACTTTATGGCATTAAAGCGTTAAAACATTAAAACGCTAAACATTATACCATGAAGGAGCTATAGAAATGGTAATCAAGATCATTCTGTTGGTGGTTTTCTTTGCAGTCATGCTGGGCATCGGTATTTACTCCCGCAACAAGGCAAAGAATGTGAATGACTACGTCCTGGGTGGACGTACCGTTGGACCGTGGATCTCGGCCTTTGCTTTCGGTACATCCTACTTCTCATCCGTTGTATTCATCGGATATGCAGGACAGTTTGGATGGAAGTTCGGTCTGGCTTCGACCTGGATCGGACTCGGAAATGCATTTATCGGAAGCCTTCTTGCATGGCTGATCCTGGGACGTCGTACAAGACTGATGTCTCAGCAGCTGGATGCGAAGACCATGCCGGAATACTTTGGCAAGCGTTTTGATTCCAAGGCGCTCCGAGTTGCTGGTTCCGTCATCGCATTTGTGTTCCTCGTTCCCTATACAGCAGGTGTATATAACGGTCTTTCTCGACTTTTCGGTATGGCCTTCGATATTGATTACCGTATCTGCGTTATTATTATGGCAGCACTGACCGCAGCCTATGTCGTTATCGGCGGATACATGGCTACAGCACTGAATGACTTTATTCAGGGTATCATCATGCTGATCGGTATATGTCTGGTTATCGGTGCCGTACTGGCAGGAAAGGGAGGCTTCACAGAGGCAGTTAAGCAGCTGTCCCTGGTTCCCACCGATCCGACAGTAACAACCGAAGCACTGGCAGACGGACAAGGACTCTTCGCGTCCTTCTTCGGACCGGATCCCCTTTCCCTTCTCGGCGTTGTCATTCTGACATCCCTTGGTACCTGGGGACTTCCTCAGATGGTGCACAAGTTCTATGCCATCAAGGATGAGAAGGCAGTTAAGACCGGTACTGTTGTATCTACCTTCTTTGCCATCGTGATCGCAGGCGGATGCTATTTCCTGGGTGGTTTCGGACGTCTTTTCGGCGATGCGCCCGGTATTGTTGATGCAGAGACCGGAAAGGTAGCGTATGACTCCATCGTTCCGGCCATGCTTTCCTCACTTCCGGATATTTTGATCGGAGTTGTTGTGGTCCTTGTATTCTCAGCATCCATGAGTACACTTTCCTCTCTGGTACTGACCTCCAGCTCCACACTGACGCTGGATCTGATCAAGCCGCTGAAGAAAAAGAAGATGACAGACAAAACCCAGCTTCGTCTGATGCAGATTTTCGTAGTCTGCTTCATTGCGATCTCGGTTGTTCTTGCATTTAACCCGCCGACCTTCATCGCTCAGCTGATGGGTTATTCCTGGGGTGCTCTGGCAGGAGCCTTCCTTGCACCGTTCCTGTACGGTCTCTACTCCAAGAAGATCACAAAGGCGGCTGTATGGGCAAGCTACATCCTGGGTGTATGCTTTACCATCTTCAACATGATCGTTCCGGTGATCAAGTCCCCCATCAATGCGGGTGCGGTTACAATGATCGCAGGACTCATCATCGTTCCGATCGTGAGTGCGATCACACCGAAGCCGGATCAGGAGAAGGTGAAAGAGATCTTTACCTGCTACGATAAGACCGTAGTGGTTAAAGAGACTGAGAACCTTGGAGAGTAAACAAAGAGACATTGAAATGATAAAAGCACAGTGCGTTGTAGCGCTGTGCTTTTGTCATTTCTGATCCGGTTTTGCATTTTTCATTTTTTTTAAAAAATGTGCTTGCATTTTCCTTAACACTATAATATAATAACCTTCGTTGCAAAACATTGGGGTATCGCCAAATGGTAAGGCAACGGACTCTGACTCCGTCATTTCAAGGTTCGAATCCTTGTACCCCAGCTTAGAGGACTTCAGATAATTCTGAGGTCCTTTTTTGTTTCATTATTCAGATTCCGCGTGATTTGATCATTTCAAACATCCGTATCGCACCTTCCAGATATAGTTCTTCCGCACGCTGCATGATTTCTTCCGGCGAAAGCCTTGCGTTCGTTGTTGTGAGTATTTTTGTGATCCCATGCTTGAACAGTTCCTCATAGCCCTCACCCAATGAGCCGCAGAGGCCGATCACCGGGATGTCCAGGGCTTTGGCATGCTGTCCCACGCCCTGCATCACCTTCCCATAACAACTCTGTCGGTCCGCGCAGCCTTCTCCGGTGATCACCAGATCAACACCGGAGAGTCGTTCCTTGAAATGTATGAGATTCAGCACCGTTTCGATGCCGGAATGCATCTCTCCGCCAAGGAAGATCGCCAGTGCTGCACCAAGCCCGCCCGCAGCGCCGCTTCCCTGAATTGTGTCTGCATCCACACCGGTTTCCCGGAACACTACCTCCCGG
>CADAXW010000065.1 GCA_902792005.1 uncultured Lachnospiraceae bacterium | reverse complement strand
TTTTCGTGCATTGTTTCGGCCTGTTCGTGCGGGAAATGAAACAATGCACTTTTTCTATGCTATATAGGGTATTAACCGATAGTATGCGGGAGGGGAAAAACATGAGAAAAAAAGGACAGATCAGAGTCGTTGCATTCATGCTGATGCTTTCATTGATACTTGGTCTGACGGCATGTAAAGAAGGTCAGGACACAACAACGGAAAGCGGCCAGACAGAAAGCGGCCAGACAGAAAGCACGACGGAGAGCGGACAGAAGAGCGCATCAACGGAGAAAAAGACGGAGGAACAGCCAACATTTACGGGCTGGACTAATACGGATATTGAGGGAAATGTGACGTCAGATTCATCTGCAAGACCTCAGGATGATTTTGCTCTTGCCATGAATAAGGACCTGATACTGGAATGCAAGATACCCGAGGGCTACAAAGAGGCCGGAGGGATGTATGACGTGGCTTTTAAGTCGGAGCAGCTTATACTGGATGCCATCAAGGATGAGACCATCACCGGGCATGATGCAGAACTTGTTCGTGATTATTTTAATGTGCAGATGGATTGGGAAAAGCGAAATGCATTGGGGATTGAACCGGCAAGAAAGTATTTTGAGGATATTCAGTCCCTAAACAGTCTGGATGATGTTACGGGGTTTCTGAAGGATATGGACCGGAGTTGGATGTGCCGGAGATTCGTGGAGTTCTATATTAAAACAAGTGCAGAGGATCCGGATCTGAAGGAGGTTCTTCTGTTTGAACCCAGACTCATTTTGGGGGGTGCCGACGAATACAGAAAAGATGAACGCAGTGAAATGGGCAAGCTCTATGATGAGGAAAACCGTGCCAGATGCGCAGTTGTACTTCCGAAGCTTGGCTATACGGATGAGCAGATAGACAGGTTGATCGAACAGGATTATTCCTTTGAGAAGAAACTGGCGAAACATATATTTACGAAAGAAGAAATGCAGGATCCGTCCACGATGGATAAGCAAGACCAGGCCGCAGACCGAAATGCCCTTGCGGAGATGGCAGGGTCATTTCCGCTCATTGAGATCATGGATGGCCTGGGCTATGGTGTTGCTGAACGATATGATGTCCAGAACACGGATTATGTCCGGGGACTGAGTGAAATCTACACAGAAGATAACCTTGAGGAGATCAGGGCCTGGCTTACTATGAGTGCCGTGCTTGGTGTCTGGGATCTGGTGGACAAGGATACTATGGACAGGGTAAATGCGGAGTCCGGCAGGATATTTGGGATAAGCGGATCTAAATCGGATGAACAGATCGCTCTCGGTAATACAAAAAACAACCTGGCGATCCCGCTGGACAATGTATTTATCCAAAAATACTGTACACCGGAAATGAAGGAGGAAATCAGCGGTCTGACAAAGGAAATCATCGATGAATACCGTACCATGCTTGAACATGAGGAATGGTTATCTGAGGAAACAAGAAAGAAAGCGATAGAGAAACTGGACAGTATCACGATACGTGCGGTTTATCCCGATGTGGAGATTCATTGGGATGACCTGACACTTGCCGACGATAAAGCGGAAGGCAACGCGCTGGAGACATATGGGACGGTGAGGAAATATCTGGAGAGATACAATCTGAGAACCGTGAACGAAAAACGTGACAGAAAGGCATGGGATCAGTTGCTTATGCCGACCAGTTCTGCAAATGGGGTATATAACATGGATGATAACTCCATAAACATTTGTGCCGGATTTTTGCTGGGAGGATTGTATGATCGTAATTCATCCAGAGAAGAAAAACTGGCAAAAATGGGGCAGGTCATCGGGCATGAGATCAGCCATGCTTTTGATTCCAAGGGATCTCTATATGATAAAAACGGGCACCTGAGTTCCTGGTGGACGGAAGAGGACAGGAAGGCTTTTGATCAGCGGGTTGAGAAACTGATCAAATACTATGACGGACTGACTCCGGTGGAGGGAGTACAGTACAGTGGAACACGGGTTCAGGGTGAAGCCATCGCCGACCTGGGTGCGATGAAGGTTCTTCTGTCATTGGCCTCAAAGGATCAGGATTTTGATTATGAAAAGTTCTTTAAGGCCGGTGCTTCCTCATGGGCAGTCAAGCGGGTGCAGTCCGAGGAAATAAACAAGGCCCAGACGGATGAACACCCACTGGCCTATCTGAGGGTAAATGTTCCGGTGCAGCAGTTTGAAGAATTCTATAAAACCTTTGATGTAAAGGAAGGTGACGGTATGTATCTGGCACCTGAGGACAGACTGGAGGTTTGGTAGGATGATGATGAAAAGATATGTGATGAGGTGACAAACGATGATCAAGAATATCGGAATTAAACGACGGATCGCAGCAGTGATCCTTACTGTGGGGATGGTTTTCAGTCCGCTGAGTCTGCAGCTGCCATCCTATGCCGCTCCGGTGGATGAGACAGCGGAGTTTGGTGAGCTGAGTCCTTCTGACAATACTTCTGAAAAGGCGGAGCAGGGCACTGTCCTTGAAGTGGAGGGTGAGGCTATCGTATGCTTCCGGCAGGATGAGAAGGCCACCTCACAGAAGGAGGAAGTGGTGAAGGATGCCCAGGAGAAGGAAATCGAAGTGGAGTCCTACGTGGACGAAGCGGAGGCGCTTCTGATGGTGGAAAGTCCGGATGCAGACCTGGCAGCTGCGGAAACCGCTTCCGATACCGATACAGCTGCCACCGATACCGCTAAAGATTTCGAGAGTGCGGATGATGCGGCACCGGCAAAGGCTCCGAGTGCAGTCTCGGTCTCCGGGGATGAGCGTGATCTGGCTTCGGAACTTCCAGGTGTGATCACGGTGGTTCATTCCGATCATCTTTCTACTGCGGAACTGATCGCGGAGCTGGAGGAGAGAGAGGATGTAATCTACGCCGAGCCGAATTACATTTACAGTCCGAAGGGAGAGGACCTGACGGATGATCAGTGGGGAAACCCGACATCCTCATCCTACGGTATGGGGATAGAGGATTGGAATGCCTATGAGGACGAAAAGCCGAACCCGAAGGTGGACACCTCGGGACTGGTTGTTGCCGTCATTGATACCGGTGTGGATTATAAGCATGAAGATCTTGCCGACGTGATGTGGTCGGACGGTGAGAACTATGAGGAACTGGTGGCACTTGGCGGGGGAAAGTACGGCTATAACGGAACAAAGGAGAATTCCGAGGAGGTCCCTTACAATTCGGCGGATCCTATGGATGATAATAAACACGGAACTCACTGTGCCGGGATCATAGCTGCTGCCTGGAACGGCTACGGTGTCAGTGGCGTAACCTCCGGGGCAAAGATCATGGCGATCAAGGCGTCAAATGAACTGGGCATGTTTCCTTCAGATGCTGTCATTCGGTCCTATAATTATATGATCACGGCAAAGAAGGCAGGCGTCAATATCTGTGCCTCCAACAATTCTTACGGGGGAGGTGCAGGTTCTCAGACAGAAATCCTCCTTGTTGCAGAGGCAGGGAAGAACGGGATCGTATGCTGCTTTGCTGCGGGAAATTCGGGTGAGGATCTGGACTATGCCAACAGTAGTGCACCTCTCCGTGAGAGTGTTCCACAGGCGGTTATGGTCGGAGCAAGTAATGCTCTCGGACATATTACCGACTTCTCCAATTACGGAAGAAGAGACGTGGACGTATTTGCGCCCGGTGAAAACATTCTGTCCACGGTTCCCATGGGAACCGGTACGCCGACGGCATCCTCCGGCACATTTATGGATGGGGAGACACCCTGCGATGTGGATTATTCGGAGAAAACCGAGCCCGGTGATGATGTGATGGATATTACACCCGTGGGCGGGACGGAGGCTGCGGTCCAAAATGGAGAGGACGGAAAGAATGTCCTTCATCTGACATCGGAGGATGGTAAATTTTGGCTGAATACGAAGGTCTTCGATGACCTGGATGACCTGAAGGGGGCTTTCTTTCGGGTATATGTGGACGGACAATATTCCGTCTTAATTCAGGCGGGAGAACTGGATACAGAAGGGAATATCGGTGACAGGATCGGTTACACAGAGTTTCAGACGAAAGCGGGCTGGAATGATATCGGCTTTTCATTTTTATCCGAATTCACCGAACGTGCCGGGAAGAAGAATACGGGTGTTGGACTCGCTATCGCTGTTTTACGGGGAGGCGTAACAGATTATGAACTCCTTCATGAGGTGGATATCCGCACCATCCGGTTAACGGAGGAGGGCGGAAACTATGAGCTTATGAACGGAACATCCATGGCAGCACCGTATGTTACGGGAGGCGTAGCCGTACTTGCAGCGGCCTTTCCGGGTGATTCTGCTGAGAAGCTGGCTGCAAGAGTCAGGGGAAGTGTTCTCCCTGTGTCCGAGATGGAGGACAAATGTCTCTCCGGAGGAATCTTCCGCCTGGACAAGGCATTGGCAGGTGATACCGCTCCGGTAGTGAAGTTGGCTTCCACAGAGGGAAACTCGGTCAGAGTGAAAGGATTTTTCTTCGGAGAAGATCAGGGAACCGTTCGTGTAGGCGGAAAGAACTGCACGGTTTCCTCCTGGTCGGATGAGGAGATCGTTGCAGTGCTGCCGGAGGATATTCCGGATGGAGAAGCAAGAGTCGATATTACCTCCGCAGCCGGACAGAAGGGACATAACTGGTTCAACTATTCCAAGCCGAAGGAGCAGTATGACAGTCTGCCGCTTCCGGGGATTCCCGTTTCGGATACCGGGATGTATGTAGTGGATCAGGAAGCAAAAGAGACATATAAGGATTTCTATTACGGAACTCCGTATACGATGACGGCGCTGGGCGGCTCCCTGTATGTGTTCTTTGTCACGGAGAAGAACGGCACGGTGATCTACCGGTATCAGATCACAGATCAAAACTGGGAGAGAATCTATTCCACGGATGAATACAATCCGAAGGGAGCGATTTGTACCTGGAACGGAAAGGTCCTGTTCCTGGCTCAAAATGACGAAAAGAAAACAAATGTGATAGGTGCCCTTGATCCAAAGACAAAGGGAGTGGAATGGACGGTCTATCGTGATGATCTGATCGAGGATTGCGTTCAGATGGTGAATACAGGCGCAGCGATCTACATCCTCGGCGGCAGGGAGCGAACGGGTTTAGATCCTGCGAAGCAGCCGAAGATCACGACACTTCGAAAGCTGGATCCGGAAACCATGAAGATCAGTGTTGTTTCCGGAGAGGATTTCTCCTTCACCGGCGATTATCCGCTGCTTGCGGCCGTTTCAAAGGAAACCTTCTATGCATACGCCAAGAGTGATACGGACGCATCGGGTGGTTTGGGATTATTTAAGATCACCGTGGATCAGGAAGGTTCAAAAGGCGTGGTCATGGAACCGGTGGAGTTCGGCAAGGACGTCGCCGGAGCTTTGGAGGGTTTGTCGATGGACCTGGGATTGTACGGTGTGGCTACAAAACAGGGCTATATCACCCTCGGACCGATCCGGGTGGATGAGGAAGGCCGGATCGTGGAGGATAACTTCCTGGTCGGTTACGACGGACAATCCTTCGTGGCGGAGAAGAAGATCATAAGCCAACGGCCCGTATATATGTTGATCGCCACGGGTTATAACGGAAAAGTCTATGTTTTCGGGATGACCAAGGGGACGGATGCCGGATGTACATTTACAGCCATAGATGCTGAAACGATTCCGGTAAATGAAGGAGAGGAGCTGGCTGATCATCGCTGGGATGAAGGAACTGTGACGAAAGCCGCAGCATGTACGAAGAATGGCGTTCGGACCTATACCTGCATCGACTGCGGAAAAACCAAAACCGAAACGATCAAAAAGACCGGACATAAGCCGGTGACCATCCCCGGGGTTCCTGCGACAGAAAAGAAAGCGGGAAAGACCGAGGGACGCAAATGTTCCGTATGCGGTGAAATTCTTGTGGCACAGAAGACGATTCCGAAGCTCGTTCTTAACGGATGGAAGACGGTCGGCGGGAAGAAATACTACTATGTGAATGATCGGAAGACGGTTGGCTTTAAGATCATTGACGGGAAGAAGTACTACTTCAACAAGAAGGGTGTGATGCAGACCGGCTGGAAGACCATCGACGGGAAGAAGTATTACTTCAACAAGAAGGGCGTGATGAAGACAGGCTGGCTGAAGGACGGAAAGAACTGGTACTACCTGGGTAAGAAGGGCGTGATGAAGACAGGCTGGCTGAAGGACGGAAAGAACTGGTACTACCTGAAAAAGAACGGCGCGATGAAGACAGGCTGGCTGAAGGATGGAAAGAACTGGTACTACCTGAAAAAGAACGGCGCGATGAAGACGGGCTGGCTGAAGGTTGGAAAGAAATGGTACCACATGGATAAGAAGGGCGTTTGCCTGAACCCATAAAGGAACCCGTAGGGCGGTCTATACGCAGTGTATAGCCGCCCTTTCTTTTTCTTCACAGCACGGCGAAATATGGAACGTGTGACAAGGTGTGCCAATATGGAACACTTGACGAAGTTTTTTTATGCTATACTTTTCCTATGAGGGTGTATTATGCCTAAAAGCATGTACTCGGCAGACTTTAAAGAGGAGGAGAAGTGTATGAGACTAAAACGACATTTGAAGTGTACCGCGGTCCTGTCAGCGCTCTGCGTGGGAATGCTGTTCCCCATGGCAGTACAGGCAGAACCAGAGTACGAGACTAAACAGGTGGATACGTATCTTTTTGACAACGATCACAATGATACAAAAACAACACTCGTGTTTAAGAGTGATCTTCCGACGATTCCG
>CADAXW010000064.1 GCA_902792005.1 uncultured Lachnospiraceae bacterium | reverse complement strand
TATCCAGCCACTCCCAGTCCGTATCACTGTAGGTATAATCCGCCTTGGGAACAGGCTCCGGAAGCACATCCACCGGCTTTGTATCCACCCGCATGAGATAACCATTGTGCGTCAGCTTCTCCGTGCTGAACAGGTATTTGAAATCCTCCGAGGTCAGCTCACTCCAGCGGGAGTGGAACCTGAGGATCGGGAATACGTAGCTGAGGTAGCTCTCTCCCTCTGTCATGGAAGCCTTGATGGCATCTGATTTCACTGAGGACCAGCGCATACCATCCAGGGTCAGGCGGTTAAAGGCCTCGCTCCTGGGCTTGTCATACTGCATGGAGAATACATTGAACACCACGACCTTCGGGGTCTCGTACCGAAGCGTATCCTTCAGCATATAGTAGGAATTCCAGATCTCCTGCTGCGGCGTCCCCCGGATCACACTGGTGATCCCATAGTCCTGCCAGAGCTTGATGGGCGAGAAGTTGCTATACACCTCGCAGTCTCCGATGAAGAGCACATCATTGTCTCCCGCATTATCGTAATACTCACCGGAAAGCAGGCCTTCCTCATTCTCCTCCACATACTTCGGCACGAGGAGTCTCTGCAGGAACCACAGGGCTCCCACAAGCACCAGGACAAATGAAATGACCCAGATCAGCTTCTTTATTCGGTTTTTCTTTTTCGGCAGTTTCTCCTCCGACTGTTTCATTTCCGTCTCCTAAAACCGATCCAAAACGTATTATCTAAATCTAGAACTGATTATAGATGAACTGTGTTGCATCATAGCCGATCCCGTAGGCGCCGAAAACCACCACCGCAAGGATCAGGAACAGCAGCAATATAAAATGTACCGCCAGGGTTTTTCCCGTCATCCGTTCCTCGATACTCTTCCTCTCTGCAAGGAAGCTGACGATGAACATGATCAGAACACCCACGCCCACCACGATGAAATCCAGGGCCGAGGCACCCAGCTTCAGGAAGCTGCCGTCAGACAGGGCATCCCAGTTGCCGGTGGTAAACATGGAACCCACCATCTTGAAGGTAAGCGGCACATCCCGGTACACATCCAGTATCCGGATCAGGCCCATGAGCCAGAAGGTCCGAAATATCTGAACACAGTCCCAGAACTTCGTATTGGAGAAGCCGAATCGATCATGAAATCTCCTGTACAGCGGTGCCAGCTCCTGAGATACCAGCAGCACCAGACAGTTGATCATTCCCCAGACGATGAAGTTCCAGGCCGCACCGTGCCAGATACCGGTGGCAAACCAGACAACAATGGTGGCGATATAAACGGGAACCCGCTTTCCAAGCGCAGCCCCCAGTTTATTTCTGGACCACTTGGACACCTTCAGCATCCATCCGCTGACGGACAGCGGATAAAAGATATAATCCTTGAACCAGGTTCCCATGGTGATATGCCAGCGTCTCCAGTACTCCGCAATATTCTTGGAGAAGAAGGGACGCTCAAAGTTCTCCGTTACACGGATCCCCAGCATTCTGGCCACACCGATGGTGATATCGATTCCGCCTGTAAAGTCTGCATAGAGCTGCAGCGCATAAAACAGGATATTTGCCAGTACATAGACGCCTGGATACTGATCCGTATCCGCAGTGAGAGTTATGATCACAGGCGCCAGCCGGTCCGCGATCACCAGCTTCTTGAAGAAACCCCAGGCCGCCCGCTGGAACCCATAATAAAAGTCATGGCTGTTGAAGCTGTGCTGTGCAAACAGGGTCTGGGACAGGTCATCAAACCGGCTGATGGGTCCCTGGATCACCTGAGGGAAGAAGGACGTGAAGAGCGCCATTTTCGCTATGTTCTTCTCCGCAGCATACTTTCTTCGGTAAACGTCGATGACGTAGCCAAGACTCTGGAACATGTAAAAGGAAATACCCAGCGGCAGCAGAAAATGTTTCAGCTCGAACTCTGTCCCGAATATGTTGTTCAGATTCTCAAGGAAGAAGTCCGTATACTTGATCACCGCCAGAACTCCGAGATTTGCCAGTAGGCAAAGCACCAGGATCAGCTTGGCTTTCCGCGTCATGGACGCCTTATATGCCTTTTTCTCATCCCGGCTGAGTCCCTTATTCTCTTTTACCCATGCATCCTGTTTCGTCCATACTCTCTCGATCAGAACCCCTGCCCCATAGGTCGTAACAATGGTCACGGCCATGAAGATCAGATACTGTGGTCCCGAAAAAGCATAAAAAACCAGACTCCCCACAAGCAGGAGCATCCATTGCACCCGTTTGGGAAGCAGGTAATACAGAATGATAAGGATCGCCAGAAAGGCAAAAAATTTATAGGATACAAATGACATGAGCTTACTCGTCCATTAATTTCTGGATCAGGGCCCAGATTGCCTCAGCAGAATTGAAGTTCTCGGGAATGATCTCTGAAGCCGGGATCCGCACATCAAAGGCATCACTGACCTCAGTGATCAGAGAAACGATATCAAAGGAATCCAGGATCTTGTCATCGATCAGGGTGTCGCAGGTTTCAAAATCAACCTCGGGATGAAGCTCATTTAAGATTTCCAACAGTTCGTCCATAAAAACCTCCATGGTATATATCACTTGCCTGTTTCCATATATCTCTTTTTCAGCAGGCTTCGGTCCACCTTGCCGTTGGGCGTGTAGGGCATCTCCGGAAGAGAGATCACCGCATGGGGAAGCATATACCGGGGCAGGCGGTTCTTCAGCTCTGCCTTCAGCGTAAGCTCCTCCGGGTCTCCTACATAGTATAGACCGATCTTATTCTTATTCGGATTAAACACACAGCACACGCTCCGGATGCCGTCGATCAGGGCTGCAACCGCCTCGATCTCACCCAGCTCGATCCGGTGACCCATATGCTTGATCTGATCATCCTTCCGCGACAGGAAGATCAGCTCTCCCTGCTCATTTCGCTTTGCCAGGTCTCCGGTCCGGTAGATGATCTCCGGATAGTTTTTGTTCAGCGGGTTCTGTACGAAGCTCTCCTTCGTCTTCTCCGGATTATTGTAATAACCCAGGGTCACCGAGGTGCCGCGAACACAGATCTCTCCGGTCTCTCCCTGCTCCGCAAGGGTGTTATCCTCCTTCAGAAGAAGGATCTGGGTATTCCGGAAGGGTCCGCCGATGGGGATCACCTCTCCCGGTTCAAAGTCCCGCTCCACCTTGTAGTAGCAGCACATTCCCGTGGCCTCAGTGGGACCGTACAGATTGGTGAAACGCGCATTTGGAAGCGTTTCCCTCCAGATCTTCAGCTGCTTCACCGGGAACACCTCACTGCCAAAGGCGATATTGGTGAGATATTCCGGTTTTACGGTGTCAAATGTACCGAAGGACGACACAATAGTCAGTGCCGAAACCACCCAGCACACGGTATTGATCTTATACTGATTCAGGTACTCCACCAGCTTCACCGGGAACATGAACAGGTTCTTCGGAATAAAGTATGTGGTGGCACCGAATTTCAGTGTGGGATAGATCTCCTTCAGACATGCATCAAAATAGAGAGGTGTCTGATTTCCGTACACGGTGTCCGAATTAAACTCCAGCACCTCTGAAAGCGTCTCGATATAATCGATCACAGACCGGTGGCACGCAGCAACCCCCTTGGGGATCCCGGTGGAACCGGAGGTAAATACGATATAGATGGGATCCACATCCAGAGCCGCTCTCCGGATATCACCCAGCAGCGCCACATTTACCGGATGTGTGATCAGATCCTTAAACATCAGTATCTGATCGCCGTAGCCCATTTCCAGGGCATGCTCCCTAGTCTTCTCATCACAGATCACCGCTCTCGGCTGTACCGTTTCAAAGATCAGCCGGATCCGATGCACCGGCATCTCCTCATCGATGGGCACATAGAAGCAGCCGCTGTAAACAACACCGAAAAAGGCATTGACCATGTCCGGATGCTTCTGCATGTAAACCACCACCGGCTCCCTGGAGAGTCCCCGCTCCGCCAGAGCCGATCCGATGGCTCTTGACCGGTCATAAAGCTCTTTAAATGTAACGCCTTCCTCCCCATTGGAGAAGGCAAGCTTTGTCGGTACCCGCGGTACCGTTTGTTCCATATACTCTAAAACGTTATTCATTCTACCTGATTCCGTCCCTGATAATACTGTTCCTTCCGGCTGTTTAGCCATAACTGCCCGTGGCCACATTCGGCTGCTGTGCCGCACTTCGCTACTGGGGCTGCTGTTCGGGATGCGCCGCATTTGGCGGATTATCCGTCACCGGAGGTCCGAACTTCTCCTGATCCACAGGTACGCCGCCGATGGACAGATAGTAATCATTATCCTTAAATTCCGCACTGGCGGGGCTTACTGTGGCAGATGCCGGATGGTCCTCAATGATATAGTCGTACAGGTGAGGACGATACTTCTGCGCGTATTTCATCAGATCCTCGGTGGTGCTGAGGAATGCACAATACTGCTTGATATAGATCGGCGACGGATCCATATGATACCAGTTTCCGTCGATATTTACCATAACCCAGTAATGGGTACCGGTCTCATTTTTCTTTTCGATAAAGTCAATGATGAAGCCTGCCCGCTCCAACAGAACCTTGCACACTACCGCATGGGTGTAGCAGTCTCCACTGTTGCCCTGCAGTCCGGCGATGGCCTGATCCACCTCGCTGTCATGGGAACCGGTCCGTACCCAGGGCACGCCCATACGTGACCAGCGGAAGATGGCAAAGGCCTTCTCGATCTCCGTCATATCATCCGTCAGGATCTCCTTCAGCTTCTCATCTGCCAGGGTATGCAGTGTTTCAACACTGACCATATTCTCAGGCTTCTCTTCCACGTGAAGCTTTACAGAAACACTGCTGGACCGTCCGAGATAATCCGTAGCCGTGTAAACAACATCATATACGCCGGGGACATCCGGATTCACCGCTGAGCTGTCGATCTCCAGCTTCGGATTCTCATCCAGATCATCCACCACTACCACACCTGCGCGGTAAGCAATGCTCTCTCCAACGTAGATACTCTTATTGGATACCCCTTTGATCTCCGGCTTCTTGCTCTCATCATACAGAGTCAGCTCTGCCCGGCAAAGGGTTTTGTTTCCGCCTTCATCCTCCAGCACGATACTCACCGGCTGCGTTCCGTAAATGGTAAAGTCCGGTTCATAGGAATACCGGACATTCACAACGCCGGATACATCTTCCGTAGAAGCCAGGAAATCCTTCGCCTCCGGCTTGGAACCTACCGGCAGGAACAGATCCTTTGTCTCTCCCTTGGGGGCTGTTGTATCAATGAGGATCAGCTTTGAAGTGGTATGGAAGAACAGGAAGGAGAAATCGATTTCCGTCTCACCCACCTTCGACATATCCAGCTGGCTGAGATCTGTTGTTACAGAACCCACATGACTGGAATCGAAATAAAACATATCCTCGGTGGGCGCTGCATTTCCCGTTTCCATGGTCAGCTTTGTACGCACATTGCTGTAGAACCGGTAAAGCAGAACGCCGAACAAGGTACCCAGCATAACAAGGATCAGCGCAGCAACGATCAGGATCCGGATCTTGGTCTTCTTGGAAAACGTCTGAGACTTATCCTTTGATTTTTCCTTTGAGCCTTCTTTTGAATCTTCCTTTGCGTTCGACTTCTTTTTTACCTTGGGCTCAGCCTTGGGTTCGGCCTTCTTTACAGCATGTTTCTTATCTTCTTCTACTGTCTTTTCTGCCTTGTCTACCTTGTCTGCTTCTTTTGCACTCTCTGCTTCTTCTGCTACATGTGCTTCTTTCGCTTCATGTGCCTCAAGCGCTTCATGTGCTTCATGCGCAGATCTTTCAAGAGCTTCTGCTTCTCTCAGTGCTTCTGCCGCAGCCTGCTCCGCCGCTTCCAGCGCAGCCTCCTCTGCATCCACCCGAGATTCCATATTTGATTTTTCTATCTCATCTGTATCAAGTGTTCCCACAGAATCAAACTCCGTTTCTAACTATTTCGTGTGCCCGTTCGTACAATTGGTTCTGGGGCCTTCATACTGGTCATAGGGAACATCCGGCTCGAATACGAAATCGTGCCATGCGCCCCGCTCCTCCACCGGAGGGAACTCCATATAATTGTCTCCGTAGCTCTGACGAAGGAAATTATCATATCCGATGGGTGCCGGCATCTTCAGGAACTCATAATCCAGCCATATCGTCTCCCGGAAGTCTGCCTTGTCGTAGATATACTCCATACCATACTTGAACGGGAATGCGATCAGACCAACCTGGTCATGGTCCTTCCATTTCCGCTTTGCTGCCGTTCCGTTTACCTTCTTATAGGTCTTGACCGGATCAAAGGGAACAAAGGGAAGATGCAGGATCTTGTTTGCCGCACGGGTCAGCTTGCTGGGGTTTACGTTGAATACGTAAGCGTGAGCAAGTACATTTCTGGTCTGATTTAAAAACAGAGTCCACTTCCGCTCCATACCGGCCTTCGGTGCACCGTCCAGAGGATAGATGTCCAGGTAAATGCCGTTGTTGCACTTGTTGTTCGGGGACACCAGAATTCCTGTGGTATTGCAGTTTCTGAGACGTGCAAAGGAGCTGTAATAATCTGTATCATTCTGTGTGGTCTGCAGGAAATAGGGATGCTCAAACTCACTCTGCAGACGGATCAGCTTCTGATAGTCCGCACGGGGCATCATGATATCAAAATCATCATCCCAGGGAATGTAGCCCTTGTGACGTACTGCTCCAAGAAGGGTTCCATAGGTGATCCAGTAACGAAGATGATGCTTCTCGCACACCTCGCTGATGGCCCGGTACAGGTCCAGCTCGATGGCCCACACCTTCTTCATGGAAGTGGGGATCTCAAAATCGCAGCGTA
Organism: uncultured Lachnospiraceae bacterium; assembly: GCA_902792005.1. Classification (GTDB taxonomy): domain Bacteria; phylum Bacillota; class Clostridia; order Lachnospirales; family Lachnospiraceae; genus Eubacterium_Q. The sequence goes on along the minus strand of CADAXW010000064.1, from coordinate 7,777 downwards.
CCTCCGGCTCCAGGAAATCCTTGGGCAGAAAGCCATTCTCCAACAAACGTTCACACTCAGTCATTTCTTTTTCCTCCAAAAATGTACTCGAATGGATTGCAACCATTCTACTAGATATATTCACCGGCCGTGATCCGGAAGGTGGATCCGGTCATCATGGAGCTGGCATCACTGAAGAGATATACCAGAGCCTCCACATAATCGCTTCGCTCGCACATACGGCCCATGGGAAGGACCTCTGCTGCTCTCTGACGCAGCTCTGCCTCGCTTTCACCCAGGGAGTTCCGAAGGGAAACCTCTCCCTCTGTGGGAGTCCAGCCCAGAGTCAGGTAGTTGCAGCGGATCATTTCCGAAGAATACTGATGGGCGATATGCTCCATCAGTGTCCGAAGCACGCCCTTGCTGCAGGCATAGGCTGCCCGGTCCTTCTGACCGCCCCATGCATGGGCGGAACCGGTGAGGACGATGCTGCCGCCGCCGTTCATCCGCATGTACTTCACTGCCTGCTGACAGCAGAAAAATGCGGCCTTGAAATTCACATCCATGACCCAGTCAAATGTTTCCTCATCGCAGGTATCCAGCGGTGAAACCGGTGTAACGCCTGCATAGTTAAAGAAGCCGTCCACCTTCCCGTAGGTTTCATAGGTCACATCAAACAGCTTTCTGCAGTCATCCACCTTTAACAGGTCTGTATGTACAAAGATCGCATCCGACCCGAAGGTCTTTATGGTCTTTACGATCTTCTTTCCGGCCTTTTCATCACGTCCGCCGATGACCACCTTGGCACCCTCCTGGCCGCAGACCTCTGCCACGGCACGGCCGACACCCTTGGTACCACCGGATATGACGATGACCTTATCTTTTAATCTCTTATCAGACATGGTGCTTCTCCTTACAGGCCCAAAGCCTTGTCCACATCAAAGCCCTTCAGGCACAGATCCTCTCCTGCTTCATTATATACATGAACGGTTGCCATGTAATGCTTCAGGCGTTCTGCCAGCTGCTCCTTGGTGTCGCATACCAGATACATTCTGGTGAGAACCTGCTTCTCATTTCCGATCCATTCAGGCAGGACCTCATCTCCTTCATGGAGACGCTGGATATTCTCGATGGCTGCAGGATCATCCTTCCATGCATCCAGTCCTTCGATCTTTGCGATCTTACCCTGCTTCAGAAGGAACCAGAGGGTTGCCGCATGCTTGCCGCGAAGATAGGTATCATCATCCTTTGCAAGATCGATATCACCCTCGGAACCGGTAAGTGCGAAGCGGATCAACATTTCTCTCTGATCAAATCCGTGGATCTCCTTCATCAGAAGATGCGGAGCCTCGCCCTGCAGACGGAAACCGGTATCATATACATAGAACTCTCCATCCTCAAAGAAACCGGACAGCATCAGGATACCGTTCTTAATGCCGATCTCCTTGAACATGCGGACTGCATTCTCGTGCATCCGGCTGAAGTACTCGTCCAGATGCTTGGAGGGATAGGTTCCTCCCAGACAGACACGGGACAGACCCGGCTGCTCATCTGTGGTATATCTGTCGTAAATGCAGGATGCGGAGCAGACACCGTCCTTAAAGGTATAATACATACCCATATCCTCGCACTGCATGTACTTCTCAACGATAAAACGCTTTTTATAGGAAGCATCCAGGGCAACCTCTACGCCCTTCTTCAGCTCCTCCTCATTGTAGGCCACGGTCATTCCAACACCGCCGCCGTTATCTACCGGCTTAACCATGACCGGATAAACGATCTTGTCCAGATCCTCGCGCTTCATATCCGCATCCAGATAGAACTCGGGAATGCCATGAACGCCGTAACGCTCGCAGGTTGCCTTGAAGACATCCTTGAACGCAAATACATCCACGATCTGCTGGGTTGCATAGCAGGGAAGATTCAGTGCCTCACATACCTTGCAGTAGGAAGGAACCAAAATGTCGGCTACACCCACCAGAACTCCGTCCACCTGCTCTTCATTTGCAAGTGCAACCAGTCCCGGAACATCCATTCCATCCACATCATATGCCTTCCATGCGGCCTTCTTTGCAGGATCCGTATGTCGTCCGGAGCTTACAATGGTCTTGATTCCCATGGAGTTTGCGATCTCCACCAGCGGGGTCGTCTCCGGATTCCCTCCTAATATCAGAAGCTTCTTTCCTTCAAATTCACGTTCCATACTTCTATCCTCTTATCCTCTCTTATCCTCTCTTTACTGTTCTTCGGCGATCCCGCCGGTTTTCAGTCTGTTTTAGAGCTGGACGCCTTCTCCCTGTTTCAGCAGAAGACAGTTCAGTTTCTTCTCCTTCATGATCTCATAAAACTTTCCTACATCGCCATGATGCAGAGCAAACATTCCATAGTGGCAGGGAATGGTTACCTTCGGATGAAGCACCTCCGCCAGCTGGGTCAGATCCTCTTCATTCATGTTCCCCCATGCTCCGTTGATGGGCCCGATGAGCACATCCAGGTCTCTGGGCAGTGAGATCACACGATCCAGCCGAAGGCAGGTATCTCCTGTCTCATACACCTGCTTCCCGTCTACGGATACAAGAACTCCCACCGCATCCGGTGCGCCCTCTCCATGGTCGCAGTCTACAAAGTCGATGGTGAAGCTTCCTACCTTCACCTGATCTCCCGGCGCCACATACGTGGTCTGAGACGCATAATACTCCAGCTGCATCTGCCGGATCAGCTTCTCGCAGTCCACAGAGCAAAGCAGCTTTGTTCTACCATTACTTAAGAACCCCGGTACAGAGTCCATGTCAAAATGATCCAGGTGCGGATGTGTGCAGATCACTGCATCAAATTCCAGCTCATCCGGTTCCAGCAAACGCGGAAGCAGTCTGTGAAAGCCCGGATCGTTCTCCACCCGTTCCACACAGTCTGAAAGATAAAGATCGATGGCGATCAGTTCTCCCGCCGCACTCTTTAATATGTAACCAGCCTGTCCCACGGAAAAAAGATGTGTCTTTCCCAGAGGCGCAGCAATGATTCTCTCTGACAGTCGTAACATTTCCCTATACCTCCTTACGCATGTGAATTACCACCATACAGAAACCGTCTGGTCAGTTCGTTCCTGCGTTCCATGCTCCGCGGAACCGTGACAGTCAGGATCCGTCTTCTGCTGATCCCCAGGCCTGTCAGCCGTTCCACCGTTCGTTCCCCAAAGGCCTCGTCAACTGAAGCCACCAATACATAATCGAAATCCATTTCCCGGATCTGCTCCACCGGATCCACATCCATGCAGCATCTTCTGTATTCCCAGTAATCGTCGTCGATCCACCCCGTCACGCGACAATGTCCGGTTTCCTTAAACCGCGCCACCAGCTGCTGACCGAAGGTGCCTGCACTGTAGATGACCACCTTCTTGCCGTAGTACGCCTTGTCAAATGTGGAATAATCATCCTCCGGAAGTCGTCCTCCGGAACGTATGATGCATATGGAAAGCAGGTAATCCGTGATCTGCTCAAACAGTCCGAGCTCACCCGCCGCTTCCGTCCGGTCCTTCCAGTTCATCAGATACTCATAGAGACTCCGAAGCTTTCCCGCCTCCGCCGAGAAGGGCTTGCTCTGCTTCAGCATGGAGTCCTCTCTCTGCCTGTAATGATATCCGGTATTATCCGTTACGACCACCTTCCTGCAGAGAAGCAGCGCCGGGTAAGTCACCGCACCATCTTCTCCGATGGAGATGGCATTGTCCACCTGCATCTGTACATCATACAGGATCTCTCTTCGAAACAGTTTGTTCCATACATAGGTAGTGATGCCCGGCCGGTAAAATGTACCGCGGGACAACATTTCCTTCTGCAGCTCGAACAGAGCATCTCCTTCGTAAACCCCGGTGGGGATGGAGTTACAGAGCTCCACGGCCCGGTCAAAGATCACTCTGGTCTGCGCTGCGCAGACCATATCTGCATCAGTTTTCAGATAGGCCGCAACCTGCTTCTCGATATAATCCGGTCCAACCCAGTCATCTCCGTCTACATAAGTAATCAGACCACCCGTCGATACCTCGAGGCCGGCCTTTCTGGCAGACACAAGTCCGCCGTTTTCCTTATGAACCACTTTGAGCCTGGAATCCTTGGAAGCGTAGAGATCGCAGATCTCCGGACAACGGTCCTTGGAACCGTCATCTACAAGGATGATCTCCAGGTTCTGATATGTCTGATTGAGCAAGCTTTCCACGCAAATGCCCAGGTATCGGTCGATCATATAGATCGGCACGATAATGCTTACAAGCGGTTGATCCATGTTGATTTACTCCGAACAAAACTGGGATTTTTACCTATTGACCCACGATATTTATGAGGATGATATAATGGGGATGATCGAACAGGCATATACGCTTGATCAGATCGGAGGTGCTTATGAGATTATATGATCAATCCTTGGACCTGGAATCGGACCGGCTGTTTGACCGAATCGAACTGTTGGAGGAACAGATAGCCGAGATAGATAAACGGATAGCTGAAAAGGATAAGCAGATAGCCGAAAAGGATAAACAGATAGCCGAGATAGAAAAACAAATAGCCGAGATAAAAAAACTGATAGCTAAGAAGGAAAAACAGGTAGCCGAGAAGGATGAAGAAAGCCAAAGACTCAAGGAAGAAATAGAAAAATATCAATAATAAACAAAAAGAACAACTCCGGGGGATTGATCAATCCTCCGGAGTTGCACTCTTCAAGATATCCTAACCACTTTTTCATCAAAGATCCTCCTGGGTCAAACGATGCAATCCCTGCCTGTCTTCTTAATATAATCATATAAGCCCCTAAGATCATAAGATCTATCCGCCGGTGGCTGCGTTGGTCCGGGTGTTTCTTCCAAAGACTTCCGATATTTTTCATAAGATGTCACTTTTCTTTCCATACCTCTCCTCATATTTCCCATTAAGCCTATTTCGATTTCTTTGCCTTACGGCGACTCGAAGCATTTTCATCATGGCCGGAGATAACTCCTGACAATCTTCATCAAATGTGATTGGATGCCTTTTGGCCTCTTTTATCTCGTCTTTCTGCTCCTCGGTTAAGGGTTCACCGGGAGTCATGCTATATTTTCTTATCATAATAATCACTCCAATCCTCTTGGTGCTTCACACCTTTTGTTCATAACAAACATCACAAAGTGTTAATACCCACCCCAGATCAGGTCTAAGCACCCCGGGAGATCCGCAATCCTCACAGATATGAGCACTTTTCTCCTCATATTTAGCAACTATTGATGCAATCTTGTCTTCAAACGGAGCACTCTTCGACATCATTCTGATTCCACCGACACCCATAACATCAAGTGACTGGATTGTTTCAGACTGGCCCCCGAAATGGTAGTAGAATCTAAGCGTTCCATATTTTTCCTTAATCTGGTCTACTACCATATCCATCGGCCTTCCTTCATCCGTATATGCTTTCATGATCTCCTCACAGAGTTCATAGATGAGGTCGTACCACCCATCCTGACACTCCACTCCAAAAGCACTGTATAAATCGTCGATGTAATTATCTGCACGCTGCTGTTCCAGACTTTTCCCTTTCCTCATAAATGGGAAGGCCTCTTCCAGCTTCTTTTCCAATTCTTTTGTCATGGCTGGTCTCCTTTTCCATCATCTTGCGCCTTCAGTACCTACCTTCATTCCAATCGCTTATGCAAGCCTCCAGCAAATCGTCCCAACTTCTAATCTCAACTTGCTCAGGTCCACGAATCACGCTGCGAGGACAGGACTTGCAGCGAATCTCATAGTAACCGCTCCCCATAGTCTCATGGTCATGCAACTCTGGAGTTCCTCCGCAAACACAAGGCTTGATTCGTCTGTAGATTGCAGCCACTTCATCATAACTATCCTTTTCCCCAAGAAACGCTTTTAAATCTTCTGTAAAGTGATGATAGTACACTTCCGGTACGGTTTTCCCGTTAGCCAATGCCGATGCCGCCTCTTCCCTGTACAGAATAACCGTATTTTTCTTTACCGAGATTTCATTTGCCACACGTTTCTTAAAACAATCCACAAGGCGATCCAAGGAAACTGCATTTTCATCATTTTCCTTTTCGCAGTCTTTTTTTGCAGCGACTATCGCCCGAAAAAGATCCCCATCCGAAAGAAGCATCAAATCATCCGATGATTCCTCTAGACCCACGGTACGTAATTCATTCACTTCAATCCCCTCCTACATAGTCTGATGAGAAAACAATCACATCAATCATGATCAAACCTCCCGATATAGTAATCCAACTCCTTTACGGAATGCGCATCGATTCCTTTTGTCACCATTGCCGTCTTGGTTTCATCGGATGCAAGAATACCATCCAGGATCTGCCAAAACTCGTCCCAGTGTTGATTCTCACTTCGATAGGATGAAATGTTGTCTTCCAGTATCAAGTTATTCTCCAACACTGTGTTAATCAGCTTTTTTGACATCTCCGTCATGTGCTCATCCCAGAGTTCCCGTCTTCTGAAGGCTCTATCAGGATGCGCTACAACGCTGAAAAGCCCCGTTTTCAATCCTTCCATCATCGCTTCAATCAGTCCGATGTACTCCGTCTCTCTTAATTCCTCTTCAGAGTCGGAAAAGCTGTACACTCTGGGTGAATGCTCAAACATATGCTGACCCAGCACCAACCATTCTATATCCCGGTTGGATTGTAGCTCTTTGTAGTATGCCAGATAACTCGGAAAAAATTCTATTTCCAGCCCTATCTGGACGTTGATCTGATCCCGGTACATTTCCTTAATTCGCTTAAGGGAAGAAATATATTCCGGCAGGTCTTCATAATCCATTCTGTTTCCAAATGGATTTCCTGGAAAAGGCGCATGGTCCGTAAACACAATAGCCTTTGCCCCCAGTTCTACTGCCCTTTTCACATAGGCTTCATCTGTGTCCGTTCCTGCATGCTTGCAACGCTTCGTATGGACATGGAAGATACTGTCACTATGGATTTCTACCAGCTGTCTTTTGGGGACAACAAATTCGCCTTCGTCAGATTTACCCACTTTATTCATTTTGTAGTTCTCATATTCATCAATCATAACGGCTCCTAGTGTAATCTTACGATCTGCTCATACAGACAATACTCTCTGTCAAAGACCTTTTTTATCCATGTGATGATGGCCAAAGAACCACCCTCTGTATGTCAGTTTTTCCTTGATATCCTGCAAATATCTTGTAAGCACATCCTGGTCCCTTATATCCTGAGATAATACTGTTGTGGTGCTTGCAGATGCGCAATGCGTCAACACATAATCCACCTTCCAACCCACCTTGTCGAGATTCTGCAGTCCCTCTGCCATTTCAGATTCTGACGGCAGTTCGCGCTCCCACCAACTTTGTTTGTTGACCCTAAAACTTTTATAGTAATCATTGTTCCATCTCTTAATCCTCGGATCACCAGGTTCCAGGATTCCATCCTTTATATCATGAGAAGAAGCTCCGCCGAAAGTGAACAGTATCAACCCTTCCACATCAAAGATCTGTCCTCGCATCAAATGGATTACAGACGGACGAATCCGATGGACCTTGCCCCCGTGCCACTTCTCCACCGACATGGCATCCAATCTGTCGTGATTCTCATGGTTCCCATCGATAAAAAGCGTGGTAAACGATTTCGAATCCAACCAATCCAGCCAATGCTTTTCATAGCGGGATTCACCTTTATAATCCCAGACCAACCCAAAATCTCCAAGAACAATGACGTAATCATCTTTAGTCATCCGTCTCTGCTCAGAGAATGAAACCCTATTGAATCTCTTGACATCTCCATGTGTATCACCTGTTATAT
>CADAXW010000063.1 GCA_902792005.1 uncultured Lachnospiraceae bacterium | reverse complement strand
GGACAGCTTTTGGTGGACCCAGGCCTACCCGGAGCTGGAGGTGCCCCGGATGCAGGTGAGTGACGGGCCTCATGGCCTGAGGAAGATGCTGGAGGCGCCGGAAGGCCTGCCGGCGGAAACGGTTACGGCAGTCTGCTTCCCTGCGGCCTGCGCCACATCCTGCAGCTTTGATCCCGACCTGATGGAGGATATGGGACATGTGCTGGGGAAGGAATGTCAGGCGGAGGATGTAGGCGTGATCCTCGGGCCTGCTGTAAATATCAAGCGGTCACCGCTCTGCGGACGGAACTTTGAGTATGTATCCGAGGATCCGTATGTGGCAGGGAAAATGTCGGCGGGTCTGATCCGGGGTATCCAGGCAGAGGGGGTAGGAACCTCCATCAAGCATTTTGCCGCCAACAATCAGGAGTTCGAGCGTATGTATACCAGCGCCGAGGTGGATGAGCGGACGCTGCGGGAGATCTATCTTCCCGCCTTTGAGATCGCGGTGAAGGAGGCGGAGCCCTGGACGGTCATGTGCTCCTACAATCGGATCAACGGGGTATACTCTTCAGAGAATCCCTGGCTTCTCAAGAAGGTGCTGCGTGACGAGTGGGGCTTCCGTGGACTGGTCATGTCCGACTGGGGTGCAGTTGCGGACCGCATTGCAGGTATTGCTGCCGGTCTGGATCTGGAGATGCCCGGCTCTGGCGGTGTGAACGAGGCTCTGATCTGCAAGGCCGTGGAGGAAGGAAGGCTTTCTGAGGCGGATCTGGATCAGGCAGTAACAAATGTACTGACTCTGGTTCAGAAATACCTGGATCAGAAGAAGGAGGAAACCTTTGACCGGGCGGCAGATCACAAAAAAGCTGCCGAGGCTGCAAAGGAGTGTATCGTCCTTCTGAAAAACGAAGAGAAGGTGCTTCCTCTTTCACCGGAAGAGAAGGTGGCACTGGTGGGAGGCTTCGCAGAGCGGCCCAGATATCAGGGCGGCGGCAGCTCTCATATCAACAGCTATCAGGTGGTATCGCCCCTGTCCCTGGCAGAAAAGTATGGCTCCTTCACCTATAACCGCGGCTTCTCCGAGGCAGCGGACGTGTATGAGGAGAAGCTTCAGCAGGAGGCACTGGAGGCAGCAGCGGAGGCGGACAAGATCGTTGTATTCGCAGGACTTCCGGATCTGTTTGAGTCCGAGTCCTATGACCGGGAGCATATGCAGCTTCCGGCATGTCAGAACCGGATGATCGAGCAACTGATAAAGACAGGAAAGCCGGTGATCGTGGTGCTGCAGAACGGATCATCCGTGGAGATGCCCTGGGCTGATGACGTGGCGGGAATCCTGGAAGCCTACCTGTGCGGAGAGGGCGTCGGTGAAGCGGTGATGGATGTGCTGTACGGCAAAGTGAATCCGTCAGGCAAGCTGGCAGAGACTATCCCGCTTAAACTCTCGGACACCCCCAGCTATCTGAACTTCCCGGGAACTGGACATAAGGTGGTATATGCAGAAGGCGTCTTTGTGGGATATCGGTATTACGACACCAAGCAGATGCAGGTACGCTATCCCTTCGGCTACGGACTGTCCTATACGGACTTCCGCTACAGCAACCTTCGGGTGAGCCGCGACAGCTTCACCGCGGCTGAGGGAGTTACCGTATCCGTGGATGTGACAAATATCGGAGACCTCGCCGGAAAGGAAATCGTTCAACTGTACGTGGCGGACAAGACCGGCAGTACCATTCGTCCTGTGCATGAGCTGAAGGGCTTTATGAAGCTGGCGCTGGAACCGGGGGAGACGAAGACGGCTACATTTGTTTTGGATAAACGGGCCTTCGCCTGGTACGATGTGGAGCTGGGAGACTGGTATGCAGGAAACGGGCTCTACACCATCGAGGTGGGGCGTTCCTCCAGAGAGATCGAATACACGCAGGATGTCCGGATCATCGGAAGCAGGGTGAAGCCACCGGTGATCGGTCCGGATGTACAGATCGGCGAGCTGCTTCAGAATCCGTACACCAGGGAGTATACACTGGCGCGGCTGAAGAAGCATATGGACTTTTTCAAGGCAACGGACAGTGAGACGGAGGAAATGGTGGAAGCCGTGGTGCGGTTCATGCCCCTGCAGTCCCTCCGGAGCTTTATCTATATGACCAACGAAGAAGTTGCAGAGATCTGCGAAGACCTGAGGAAGCATGTGGATGAGCAACTGGCAAAGGAAAAAAGAACCCTCTGTTAATCCAGAGGGTTCTCGTTTGTTGAATCAATTTCCCGGCCGTGCCGGCGTTCCCGAATGGCGATCAGCTTGCCCCGCAGCTTCGAGAAGGTAAATGCGTCCTTATACTTTTCGAAGAAGGCCCGCATGGACAGGGACTTCAGCTCGAAGGGGCGGAAGAAATGATCCTCCTCCTTCGCCTTCACACGTACCTCGTTCAGCTTTCCGCGAAAGGCGGTGAACAGGATGACGATATTGAACTCCTTGGCCAGATACTTCAAGAGACGCAGCAGCTTTATAGCATGCATGATGTCGATGGCGAAGAGGGAGTAGAAGGCGATCATGAGGATGTAATATACCTGCGTATCCGTAAACCAGCTGAGGAAATTATACATGGGCTTATGCACCAGCAGATAATAGATGGCACAGATGATCCCCCAGAAAAAGGTGTACAGGGGACAGATGAGACCGTAAAAATTGAAACGGTTATCCGTATAATCCCAAAGCCGCATGTTGAGCCGGATGATGAAGATATAGCCTGTGATCAGCTCGATGACCGTCATGGCAGCAACCATGATCAGCAGCACCAGGATCTTCGTCCCCCAGCCGTCCGGATCCATATTCGGAAATGTAATAAAGGACATCACATATAAGCAGCTGAGGCCGGTACCATATAGAGGAAGCCACGGACCAAAAAGGAAGCCGGGGTTCACCCATTTTCTTGTCTGCCCGATGGACGGGACAAAATGACGATAGAAAAACTCAATCACCCAGCCTCCGCAGCTTCCGAAGGCGAAGATGAATAAGACGTTTTTCACTGTTTCCATAGATTTATACCAGTGTAACCTTTCTTAAATGCATTGCGCGATCACAAAGATGTCCATATTATAGCAAGACCGGAATGATCCTTTCAGTTGACTCATTCCGGTATCCTTAAGTAGAGCGAATAACGGGAATCGAACCCGCAGTGCCTGCTTGGGAAGCAGACGTGTTACCATTACACCATATTCGCGAAAGCTCACGCGTATTATAACATATCTTGTCGAAAAATCCACATTTTTTCATGGAAATCTTTTTTCGGTACATTTTTTGATTGTGTCTGAAACCTTCATGAGATAAAATACTCACGTGGAAGGAGGAGCAGGAACATGCTGTTTTATATTTATCTGTCCCTGAGTTTGCTGGGCAGTGCGGGGATCGTATATCTTAAGAAGCCTGAAAATGTATTCGCGATCGCGGGTCTTTTTCTGCTGTATTTTATTCTCCTGTATCTTCTGTTCTTCCTGCTGCATCTTCTGGTATTCGCCATCGGCGGATATACCATCAACGTGAACAACCTTCCAAAGGACATCCACACCTTCTATCGCTGGTATGGATTCGAAACACTGGTCCTGTTTATGAAGTCCTTACATATCAGGATCCATGTCCATGGAATGGAGTATCTTCCGAAGGATACACCATTTCTGCTGGTCGCCAACCATCGGTCCATATTCGATCCGATGATCGGACTGGTCTATCTGAAGCCCTATAATCTGGCATATGTCTCCAAGCAGGAGAATCTGAAGATCCCCTTTGTGGGGCGGTATATCGCAGCGGTGGGATGTCTTCCGCTGGACCGGGAAAACCCCCGGAATGCAGTGAAGTCCATCAAACAGGCAGCAGATAATATAAAGTCCGGCTATGCAAACTACGGGATCTATCCTGAGGGCGGGGAGAATAAAACCCCGGATCCTCTGCTTCCCTTCCGTGCGGGAGCGCTGAAGATCGCAAAGGATGCCAACTGCAGGATCGTGCTTTCCGCATTCCGCGGCTCCGACAAGATCTTCCGCAGAGCCTTTACCTTCCGTCCGATCCACATTCATATGGACATCCTGAAGGAATACATTTCGGAGGAAACCGTTAAGGCTGAGAAAGCCTCCGAGCTGTCTGATCAGGCGTTCCGGATCCTTTGGGATCATCTGACGGAGCATCCCGCAGACCGGTATCTCTCCGCAAGGGATTGAGCAGTTGAGAAAAACGGCATGATATGTTAAAATTGGATTTGGTTTATCGATGTAAATTACTGGTTTTGAGGTGGTCTACATGAAGAATCAAAATATAGAGAATATAAGAATGAAAAACAGAATAATGAATAATAGAAGATCAGGATATCTGAAAAGAGGCATATACGGCATATGTCTCTTTCTTGCGTTTTTAATGGTCTTTTCCTCCGGGAACGGTGTCTTTGCGGAGACCATATCCGGTGGTGAGAACGAAGAGGTGACCGTGGATCCCACCGGCGAAGAGCAGGGCTATTCGGCAGTGTTGTATGATAATACCAACGGGCTCCCCACTGCAGAGGCCAATGCCATCGCAGAAACGTCGGAAGGCTTCATCTGGATCGGAAGCTACGGCGGCCTGGTCCGGTATGACGGCAACTCATTTGAACGTATTGACTCCACCACAGGTGTGACCAGTGTGGTCAGCCTTTATGTGGACAGCAAGGACCGCCTTTGGATCGGAACCAATGACAATGGTGTTGCCATGATGCAGAAGGGTGAGATCAGGCTGTATAAGGATGTGGACGGGCTGAAGTCTTCTTCCATCCGATCCTTTGTGGAGGATCCGAACGGCAACATTTACGTGGCAACCACCCATGGAATGGGCATGATCGACACGGACCTGAACCTGAAGCCCATCGATGAGTCCCAGGTGAATCAGGAGTATATCTGTGAGCTGCGTCTGGGCCCGGACAATGTGATCTACGGCGAGACCATGAATGGTGCCGTATTTACCATGAAGGATGGTGCGCTGACAGGCTTTTATGATGGGAACAAGCTGGGGATCGGCGCTATCGTTTCCATTCGTCCGGATCCGGATCATCCGGGCTATGTATATCTGGGAACCGAGCATTCCGAGATCTATTATGGTGTGCTGGAGGACGGCATGAAGAATGCCAAGGTCATAAATGTAGGCCCGCTGACCTACATCAACTCCGTGGAATGCCTGAAGGATGAGATCTGGGTCTGCGCGGACAACGGGATCGGTATGATCCAGAACGGAAAGTTCCGGGCGCTCGAGAATATCCCGATGAACAATTCCGTCGATAAGATGCTTCTGGATTATCAGGGAAATCTCTGGTTTACCTCCTCCCGTCAGGGCGTTATGAAGATCGTTCCCAATCAGTTTACCGACATTTTCGAGCGGTACCATCTGTCGCCCCGGGTTGTGAATGCAACCTGCATGTATCAGGAAAAGCTTTTTATCGGAACGGATACGGGCCTGCTCATCATTGGAAAGAACGGCCTGGAGCAGTATCTGCACATCGATAAGATGGAGACAGGCGGGATCACCGGCACAAAGGCTCTGGATCTGATCAAGTTGCTGGAAAACTGCAGGATCCGTTCGGTGTATCGGGATTCGAAGGACAGGATGTGGTTCTCGACCTACAGCGATCTGGGCCTGGTACGCTACGATCATGGGAAGGTTCGGCTGTTTACCATGGATAACGGTCTTCCCTCGGAACGTGTCCGCTCGGTATGCGAGAGGAAGGACGGCGTGATGATGGTGGCCTGCAGCGGCGGTCTTGCCCTTGTGAAGGATGATGAGGTCATCGATGTTTACAAGGAAAGCTCCGGCATCAGCAACGGCGAGATCCTTTCGGTTGTGGAGGCAGACAACGGGGATATGATCCTGGGCTCCGATGGAGACGGTATCTACATCGTGAATGATAAAAAGGTTCAGAATATCGGCCGGGAGTCGGGCCTTCAGTCTGAGGTTGTCATGCGCATCAAGAAGGATGTGAAGAGAAATGTGTTCTGGATCGTAACCAGTAATTCGCTTGCCTATATGACACCGGATTACAAAGTGACGACCATTGAGAAGTTCCCCTACTCGAATAACTTTGATCTGTATGAGAATGAAAACGGGGAAATGTGGATCCTCAGCAGCAACGGAATCTACGTGTCCAAGGCGGAGGATCTCCTGGCGAACGGGGCACAGGATCCCGTATTCTACAATATGGACAACGGGCTTCCCTGTGTGACCACCGCGAACTCCTTCAGTGAGCTGACGGATCAGGGAGATCTGTATATCTCAGGAACCTCAGGCGTTGCCAAGGTCAATATCTTTAAGCCCTTTGAAACCGTGGATACGCTGAAAATGGCAGTTCCCTACGTGGAGGCTGACGGGCAGTACATTTACGCAGAGGATGACGGGAAGATTACCGTTGACTCGGATGTACAACGTCTCACGATCTACTGCTTTGCATACACCTATTCACTGATCAATCCCCAGGTGACCTATAAGCTGGAGGGCTTTGATCAGGAGGCTGTCACTGTAAGCCGCTCCAATCTGGAACCCATCGATTATACGAATCTGGACGGCGGCGAGTATCATTTTGTGATGCAGCTGAAGGACTCCATGGGCCACGGAACAAAGGAGCTTTCCGTGCTCATCATCAAGAAGAAGTCCATTTTTGAGGAACTGTGGTTCCGGATCCTGGCGGGTGTTCTCGCTGCGATGTTCCTCGCGCTGATTGTTGCCTGGTATGTCCGCCGGAGGCTGAGAGCCCTTCGGAAGAAGGAACAGGAGAACAAGATCTTCATTCGTGAGATGATCGAAGCCTTTGCGAAGACCATCGATATGAAGGATAAGTATACCAACGGTCATTCCACCCGTGTGGCTGAATATACGGTCATGCTGGCAAAGGAAATGGGATATGACGAGGAAACGGTTGAGAAGTATCATAACATCGCACTGCTGCATGATATCGGTAAGATCGGTGTTCCGCCGGAGGTTCTGAATAAGCCGGGCAAGCTGACGGATGAGGAGTTCAAGATCATCAAGTCCCACTCCTCCCTGGGTTACCGTGTACTTAAGGATATCAGTATCATGCCGGAGCTGGCCATCGGAGCCGGAGCGCATCATGAGAGACCGGATGGAAAGGGATATCCGAAGGGACTGAAGGGAGATGAGATCCCCAAGGTTGCACAGATCATAGCGGTAGCGGATACATTTGATGCCATGTA
>CADAXW010000062.1 GCA_902792005.1 uncultured Lachnospiraceae bacterium | reverse complement strand
AATTCATGCTGACAGCAGGGAACGGAGAAGATCATCCCGGCCTTCCACCGGATGGCATTAAAGAGCGCATAGTCCGTTGCCGTATCACAGGCATGCAGCGTGATCACCATATCCACATCAAAGGGTGCGTCGTAGCCGTTGATATCTCCCAGCTCGAACCGGAGTCCGGTATAGCCATACTTCTTGGCTGCGAGATTACATTTCCGGATCACATCCTCCTTCAGGTCCAGACCGATGATCCGGGTGTCTACCTTCCGGATCTCCGTCAGATAGTAATATACGATAAATGTGAGATAGGATTTTCCACAGCCGAAGTCGATGACATTCAAAGACTTCAGATCCTTTTTGGAGATCTCATCATCCAGGATCTCAATGAAGCGGTTGATCTGCCGGTACTTATCGTACATGGAGCGGACCACCCTGCCTTCCTTTGTGAATATCCCCATGTCAATGAGGGGAGGGATGATCTCCCCCTCCTGCAGGATGTAATTCTTCTTCCGGTTGTGGCCTTCCTCGGGCCGGCTGATATGCTCTGCCGCACTCCGTTTTACCTTATAGCTGCACACACCTTTTTTTGAGATCAGAAGGATATGCTCTGCCTCCGGTGCCATACCGTTCACCTGGCGGTAGGTGCCGGAGATCAGCTCTGTCAGCCGCTCTGCCGTATCGGTCTCAGCGATATTCTCATGGAACACCTGGGTCTCCGTATATTTGGCGATCTGATAGCCCTTTCCCTTTTTTTCTACTGTGATCTTCTTATACACTTCGGACTTCGCCGCAGGATGGCTGATGATGATCTTTGTGACTCCCGCCTCCAGCATGGTCCGGATATGCTTCTCTAATTCCTGCATTCCATCTCTCTTTCTTTTTTCTCAGATATGACACCGCCCGGATACAGCATCCCTCGGGAATACCGCCTCCCCTGGCGTTACATTTCCGGGATATTCTGCATGCTACTTCAGGTTATTCACGATACCCACGGAGATATGATTTGTCATTATGGCATCCAGATCAGTTCCCTCCGACGCCTTCCAGTTCCGTTTCTGAACCACATGGTAGCTGTGGCTGCCATCCGCATGAGCCGTTTCCTCATAGTAATCCTCGTAAAAGGGATCCTCGGATACAGTCCGGTCCCAGAGAACTCCCTGAAACTCCTCAGGCTCGCACTCCGGGAAGTTGATGTTCCACACCTGATTCTTCCCCAGAGGCATGGACATGCAGCGCTCCATCATTTCCGACAGATACAGTGCTGTGATCTTATGATCCCCATGAAAATCATGGGAAAATGCGATGGAGTGGCATCCCCAGAATGCACCCTCCAGCACAGCTCCCACCGTCCCGGAATACTGGATATCCGCAGCCATATTAAAGCCCTGATTGATCCCTGAAAATACATAGTCCGGCTTCTCCGGAAGCAGATTCTGTATGCCGACGCGGACACAGTCTGCCGGCATTCCGCTGCAGGAAAATGCCTTCACGCCTTCCAGTGGATAGTCATACTCCTTTACCACAATATCCGTAAGATAGGTGAAGCAGTGGGACACGGCACTTCTCTGCCCCTCCGGTGCAACGATCCAAACCTCCCCAAACTGCCGGGCCGCCTTAGCCAGCTGCTGCAGGCCGGGAGATGTGATCCCGTCATCATTCGTGATCAGAATTCTCTTTTTCATTGAATTTTCCTTTTTCTTAAATCATTTCTCAGATCATTTCTTTAACGCATCCCGGATGGCTATGGCAAACTGATCTGCACAGGAGGTTCCCCGTCCCTTGCAGTCATTTCCCTGAAGGATCGATGCGATCTCCTCCGCATCCTTTCCCTCCACCAGTTTTCCGATGGCCTTCAGATTGCCGTTGCATCCGCCGACGAACTGGAGATTATGGAGTCTCCGCTCGGAATCGATATCAAAATCGATCTGCACGGAGCAGACCCCCTTGGGGTAAAATGTAACGTGCTTCTCGTCATCGACGATCACCTCAGGCACTGCAAGATTCTCCGACTGATAGGATACGTGTAACTGCTTCTCTTCCATATGTGGCACTCCCTTCTTTCGTTGGTACTCCCATTTTTGCTATATGATCCGCCCGGATCAATGAATAATATTGATAAATAAAGTGATCACAAGGCTGTTGATGAAATCCGCGAACATACTTCCCACCATGGGAACCAGGATATAGGCCTTGACTGAGGGCCCGTACTTCTCCGTAACCGCCTGCATATTGGCCATGGCGTTGGGCGTGGCACCCATGCCGAAGCCGCATACCCCGGAGCAGAGCACTGCCGCATCATAATCTCTTCCCATCAGGTTAAATACCACGAAGTAGGAGAAAAAGAACATGAGGATCAGCTGTCCCAGCAGCAGGACCAACAACGGCAACGCCAGGGAAGACAGCTGCCACAGCTCCAGCGTGATCATGGCGATCCCCAGGAACAGTGAAAGGCAGATACCACCCAGTTCATTGATCTCTCCCATGTAGATGGTTCCCTTGCCGGAAAGCTCGCTGACATTCCGCATGACAGCCGCCACGATCATGGCTCCGATATAGACCGGAAATGTCATCCCTGTCAGTGACAGAAGCCAGGAGATCACCGTACCGATCCCCATGGCAATGGCCAGCTCATAGGCCGCATGCGCATACATGCCGGGTTCCCGGTGGTGCTTCATCTCCTCCTTCGCAAGCCCGGAAGCATCCGAGCTCTTCGTCTTCTCCAGCAGGTTATGCTTCCTGATCAGCCTCTGACCTACAGGACCTCCCATCAGAGATCCGGCCACCAGGCCAAATGTAGCGGCGGCCGTACACAAACTGGTCGCCCCCTTCATTCCGAAATCCTCCAGGATCGGCCCGAAGGCTCCCGCCGTTCCATGTCCCCCGATCATGGGGATGGAACCTGTGGAAAGCCCCAGCGCCGGCTCGGCTCCGATCAGCTTTGCCAGTCCCAGCGCCACGCCGTTCTGTGCAAAAACAAGGGCCACAACCACTCCCAGGAAGATAAAAAAGCTTACGCCTCCCTGCTTCAGAACCTTTACATTTGCCTGAAAGCCCACGGAGGTGAAGAAGATCACCATACATACATTTTTCAGAGTATCATCATAGGACAGATCCAGAACTCCCGTAACATGCAGGATGCACATCAGGATGGCGTAGCACAGGCCGCCCACCACCGGTGAGGGGATGCAGAAGGTTTCCAGAAAACGGATATGCTTTCGCATCCAGCCTCCCAGATACAGCATCAGCACGGCGATCCCCAGGGTCTGGTACATATCAAGTGTCAGCTTCATGCTCCACCCCCTTACTCATCCTGACTTCCATAGGCGCCGTCGTTCTTCTCACCGTTTTTGTCGACCTCCACCTTTGCACCCTGTGACAGCAGATAGGTGGACGCGCCTGAGTGGAAGGGGATCACAATGGATTCCACTGCCTTCTCTGCAGTCATATCTCCTTCCCCTGCGATGTCACGATTCAGACTGCCGGCATTGGTATAAATGGTTTCCGTCAGCTTCTTAACAGTAACCTTGTCCAGATGATTTGCGACAACCAGTACCGCACGAACGCCAACCGTATATACATCCTCCTCCTGCTTTTCATAGGTACCTGCCTGAATGGTGCAGGAGGTATATCCCGGATAATGCTTCCGGATCCGTTTGATATCCTCTCCCTGTAAGGACAGCAGCCGCACCTCCGAGTCCCGGAACAGCTCCGCCACGGCTGGCGTAGGTGCTCCCGCGGTGCAGAAGAACGCATCGATTTCCTTCTTCCGAAGCGCATTTGCAGAATCCTCAAAGGACAGATGCTTTACCTGAATATCGCTGAAGGAGATCCCAAAGACCTGCAGGATCTGCTCCGCGTTCTGAATCACACCGGACTGCTCCTCTCCTACGGACACAACCTTTCCCGTCAGGTCATCCACGTTTTTTATGTCGGAGTCCTTTCTGACAACGATCTGCACCGCCTCCGTGTAGAGACCGCAGGCCGCACTGTAGGTTCTCTTGTCTCCGATGGCATCCTTGATGAAAACTCCGGTTCCCTTATCCGCGCTGTCCAGCACGTCGCTCTGCACAATGGCCGCCTCCAGAAAGCCCTTCTGCAAAAGCCGGAGACTTGCTGCGGAACCCGCGGTGGTCTTCAGCTCCAGTGTTGCCCAGGTTCCCTCGATCTCCTTGATCTTCTGTGCATAGCTATAATAAACACCCTTTTCACTGCCCACGCCGATGCGGATGTCCGTTCCCTGCCCGCAGGAAGTGAGCATCATAAGGCTGAGGAGCATAAGAAGCACCGAGACTCCTCTAAGCGTTCTCATCCCCTTGAATCTTGTATTTCTATTATTTCTTTTATCTCTTTTATTCATCCCTCTCATTTTATCCCTTCTCTTTACATCTTTCAGTCGTTCCAATTTCATCCCCTCATTTACTGAAGATATCCTTCTAGAGTATAGCATGAAATGAAGTGTCCCGCCACACCATCCGGTTCCTTCCAGACAGTTTCAGGCAGTTCCGGACGGTTTTTCTCCCTTGACTTCCCTCCCGGAACTCCCTAAAATAGAACCAATCTGTTTTGAAGGAGTTAACCTATGGAATCACATTTTTTTGCGACGATATCACGTATGAAATATATTGAGCGCTGGGCTCTCATGCGTTCCTCCCGGCCGGAGAATCTCTCCGAGCATTCCCTGGAGGTTGCCATGATCGCCCATGCCCTCTGTGTCATCGGAAATGTGCGTTACAACCGCACCCTGGATGCGGACAAGGCCGCACTGATCGGACTCTACCATGATGCTTCCGAGATCATCACCGGCGATATGCCCACTCCCGTAAAGTACTTCAACGCGGACATCCGAAGCGCATATAAGGAGGTGGAGCATGTGGCAAATGACCGGCTTCTCTCTCAGCTGCCGGAGGATCTCCGCCCTGTCTATGAAGGGATCTTCCATAAGCAGAAAACCGAGGAGGAGCTTCTGCTCCGCCGTATGGTGAAGGCCGCCGACAAGTTATCCGCTCTCATCAAATGTATCGAGGAGGAGCGGTCCGGCAATCAGGAGTTCCGTACCGCAAAGGAAAGCACAGAACGTGCCCTTGCCGAAATGGCAGAGGAACTGCCGGAGGTAATGGACTTCCTTCGGGACTTCCTCCCCTCCTATGGAAAGACACTGGATGAACTGACCTGACGATCATAAAAAAAGACAGCCCCGAGGCTGTCTTTTTTATTATTCTATTATTAAATTATGACCCAAGTGAACTTACCTGGTTTCTACCATTCTGCTTTGCAAAGTACAGGCAGTCATCCACCGTCTTGAAGAGATGCATTCTCTCTTCTTTTCCTGTGGCAGTCACCACACCGATACTGATGGTCAGCTTACCCAGAACCCCCGTGAAGTCATGCTTCTCTACGGTTTTCCGAAGGGTCTCCGCAATATCCACCGCACGGCTGAGGTCACAGTCCGGGATCACGGCAAAGAATTCCTCACCACCCCAGCGTCCAACACTGGAGCCCGGGATCGCATTAACCATGCCCTTGAAGATGTTCGTCATCTCCACAAGTACGGAATCTCCCACCGCATGTCCGTAGGTATCATTCACCCGCTTGAAGAAATCGATGTCCATCATGAAGAGGCCGATCTTCTTACCAACTGCCGAAGCATCGTTCAGAGCCTGTTCGATCACCTCTTCCAGTCTGCGGCGGTTGTAGATGCCCGTCAGGGTATCATACTGCGACATATAGGACAGCCGCTCGTTCATCTTCTCCAGATGGTTATATGCATTCTGAAGCTCTGTGGTGGATGAGGATACCAGCTGTGTCAGACGCTTCATCAGCAGCGCCTGTCCCTTCAGCACCGAATCGTCGATGCGAAGTGCCGGATGCATATCCTCCTTCGGGTTTCCCTCACGCATGGCAATGGAAAGCAGTGTGATATTGTATTCCAGAACATTTCCGGTCTGCTCATTCCGCTTCACCTCACCCCAGGTATGGAACCCGGCAGTGGAAGCCAGCTCAGCGAAAGGAAGCATTTCCATATCTACGAAATCCTCCCAGAAGGATTTCCGAACAGAGCAGGAATACAGAAGCACCACCTCCGGCTGGAACTGACGCACCTGCTCGATCCTCTCATTTACCTTTTTTACGATGAGGGTCGGATTGCCGAAGCAGAGGTAGATATGCATGCCCTCAGTCACGTAACCTGCCAGATCCAGGGTTCCGTCTTCCTCCACCGTTATGGTATGACGAAGCAGCTCATCATCCTCCACCGCTGCGATCAGCGGGAATTCAAATGTATTCTCTGCAAAATTATCATTCCGGTCGATCTGAAGATACTTCTCATATACCTCCACCGCCGGACGATGATTCAGCTCTATCAGCCGGCTCCCGTCTGCCTTGGTCACTGTGAAATGATGGCCCAGCCGCTGCCAGCCCACCGACTTGTCCACATCGATGTGAAAGTCCCTGCCGGCATAGAATACTGCAAAGATCTTATTGTCCGTGAGTCCGTTCTCATCAAAGATGAAATGTTCTCCCACATCCATAGAGTGACCGCCGGCATATCCGCCGAAGACTACCACGCTCTCTTTACATTTTCCAAGCTCCTCAAAGATCAGTCTGGTATTGAACTCCGTTCCGGTGAGAATCAGCTCCACGGCTTTGATCCGATCAATGGAATCTGCCGTTTCAGCCAGCGTTTTTCCGATGGCCTCCTCATTCCCCTTGATATCGTCATACTTTACAACCCGCACCTCAGTCAGTTCAAAAAACATGGCTGAGATCAGGATCCCCGGTTCCATCAGTCTGGCATCACGGATCTCTCCGGCTGAAACCGTACCCAGGATGTCCGACTCCGGAAACTCCGCCTTCAATCCTGCGGAGAGAGGACGCAGCACCTTCTCATCTGAGATCGCACTGAATATATGGAACAAAAGCGCCTTATACTGCCCGTCATCCCATTCCTTCCGGATCTCCGACAGCTGCGATGCTAATTCCTTTTCCTCCGGATCCTTTTCCTCTGTCTCCTCTATCTTTTCTGTCTCCTCATACTCCCGGGACTCTTCCTCTACGGCTTCGACTTCCGCTCCCCCAGCTTCTGTCTCTTCCTTCGGATCCGGCCCAGCCTCTGCTGATCCGTTTTCCTTTGCGTATGTCTCCCAGGGCATGGGCCCTGTCATTTCTTCACGTTCCGTCTCGTCTCCGGATGTCGCCTCAGCTTCCGGCTTGGAACCAGCCTCATCCTCCGGTCCTGCCACCGGGCTTTCCTGTGTGGGATCCGGTGCATAGGGACTCCGGAAGACTCCGTAGTGTCCTTCCTTCCGCTTTTCTTCCTTTTCTCTTTCCTTCTCTTTGGCCTTCTGCTTCTTCTTTTCTTCTTCCTTATCGGATTTCAGAAGAGAATCACTGAGCAGCCGCTTTGAGGAATCCACCTTCCGTCCGGAGATCCGCTCGTAGATCTCTACGAACTCCTTACCGGTGATGGTTTCATGCTCATAAAGAAATGCTGCGATCTCATCCAGGATCATCTCATTCTTCTTCAGCGCCTTATATGCACGCAGATATGCCCGTTTGATGATATTCCGGACCTCGGTATCGATCTTTGTCTCAGTCTCATCAGAGCACTGAAGCACTGCACGACGATCCAGATACTCTCCGGTGATGCCTTCCAGCTGGACCATTCCGAACTTCTCGGACATACCGTACATGGTAACCATGCGTCTTGCCTTCTCGGTCGCCTGCTGGATATCCGATGCCGCACCGGTGGTTACCGACGGGAACTTCAGAGCCTCTGCCGCACGACCTGCGCAGGCGATCACGATATCTGCCTCGATCTCGTCCTGGGTCTCCAGGGACTTCTCCTCATCGGGAACCTGCCATACATAACCCAGCGCTCCATTTGTTCTGGGAACGATGGTGATCTTCTGTACCGGAACCGTGTTCTTCTGAAGCACGGTCATCAGCGCATGTCCTGTCTCGTGGTATGCAACCAGACGCCGCTCCTCGTCGGACAGGATCTTGTTCTTCTTTTCTTTTCCTGCAAATACAACCTCAACAGAATCGATCAGATCCTTCTGGGATACAAACTGTCTTCCCTTCCGGACTGCCATCAGGGCTGCCTCGTTAATGATATTTGCCAGATCCGCACCAACCGCCCCGCTGGTAGTCAGCGCCAGCTCATGCAGATCCACGGTCTCATCCTGCTTAACGTTCTTTGCATGTACCTTCAGGATATCCTCGCGTCCCTTCAGATCCGGACGTTCCACAACGACTCTCCGGTCAAAACGTCCCGGACGAAGCAGCGCCTTATCCAGCACCTCCGGCCGGTTGGTTGCTGCCAGGATCACGACACCCTTGGAGCTGTCAAAACCATCCATTTCCGAAAGCAGCTGGTTCAAAGTCTGCTCCCGCTCGGAATCACCGCCGGTGTGACGTGTGTCACGGCTGCGTCCGATGGCATCGATCTCGTCGATGAATACGATACAGGGTGCCTTCTGATTTGCCTGACGGAACAGATCCCTTACACGGGAAGCACCCAGGCCGACATACATTTCCACGAACTCAGAACCGGAGATGGAGAAGAAGGGAACCTTCGCCTCACCGGCAACCGCCTTCGCAAGCAGCGTTTTACCTGTACCCGGAGGGCCTACAAGAAGACAGCCCTTGGGCAGCTTCGCTCCAATGGCCAGATACTTCTCCGGCTCATGCAGGAAGTCAACCACCTCAGTCAGGGACTCCTTCGCCTCCTCTTCACCGGCTACGTCACCGAAGGTAACGCCGGTGTCCTGCTGCATCTCGTACATTTTCGCATTGGACTTTCCAACGCCCATGATGCCTCCGCCCTTGGATGCACCACGCATGATCAGCATCATCAGGATATAGAACGCCGCGATCATGATACCGTAGGACAGAATGGTCCGCATTACGGCACTTCCGCCCTCGTCGATCTGAACAAACTGAACCTTCGCATCCGTCAGACGATCGATCAGGCGAAGATCATCGGTACGGATCACATAGTACGTGATCTCGCGTCCGTTTTCCGTAACCTGTTCCTTCGGAGTGAAGTTGATCTTCGTACTGCGGATCTCCACCTTGTCTACCTTACCATCCTTAAGCATGGTAACGAACTTGTCATAGGAGACCTCCTCTTCACCGGAGGATCTGAACTTATTAAATTGCTGCCAGAAAATCAGAGTCAGAACGGCCGAGATGATCAGTAGGATGATTGTCCCGGTGAAACCCGGCCGTTTCGGCCGGTTTCCGTTTCCGTTCTGGTTATCATTTCTGTTCTGATTATTATTATTCATTTTCACTTCCTACTTGTAGATAGGGTACTTAGACGTGATACTCTCTACAAGTGCCTTTGCCTTTTCTTCATCACGATCGATGATCGCTGCCTTAAATGCATCTGCGATCACATACATATCCTCTTTCACAGCACCACGTGTCGTCACTGCCGGAGTACCTACGCGGATACCGCTGGTAACAAACGGTGACTGGGGATCATTGGGAACTGTGTTCTTGTTTACTGTGATATGAACCTCATCCAGAAGCTTCTCAACCTCCTTACCTGTAAGTCCCAGGTTCTGCAGGTCAACCAGCATCAGGTGGTTATCGGTTCCTCCGGAAACAATGTCGAAGCCGCGCTCCTTCAGTGCCTCAGCCAGAGTTGCTGCATTCTCAACCACACGATCCATGTATTCCTTGTACTCCGGAGAAAGTGCCTCCTTGAAGCATACAGCCTTTGCTGCGATCACATGCATCAGCGGACCGCCCTGGATACCGGGGAATACGGCCTTGTTGAAGTTGTACTTCTTGTTCACTTCCTCACTGCAGAGGATCATACCGCCACGGGGACCGCGCAGTGTCTTGTGAGTTGTTGTGGTTGTGATATCTGCATAAGGAATGGGGCTCATGTGATTTCCGGTGGCAACCAGACCTGCGATATGAGCCATATCCACCATGAGAACTGCTCCAACCTCATCAGCGATCTCACGGAACTTCTTGAAATCGATCTCTCTTGCATATGCAGATGCGCCTGCTACGATCAGCTTCGGCTGGCACTCCTTTGCGATGCGGAGAACCTCATCATAATCGATGCGTCCCTCAGCATTTACACCGTAGGGAACACAGTTGAAGTACTTACCGGACATATTTACCGGGCTTCCGTGTGTCAGATGTCCGCCATGATCCAGGTTCATTCCCATGAAGGTATCTCCCGGCTGCATTACAGCGAAGAACACTGCCATATTTGCCTGTGCTCCGGAGTGAGGCTGCACATTTACATACTCTGCTCCGAACACCTTCTTAGCGCGCTCACGTGCAAGCTCCTCAACAACATCAACATATACACAACCGCCGTAGTAACGCTTTCCCGGATATCCCTCTGCGTACTTGTTGGTCAGATGCGATCCCATGGCAGCCATAACTGCCTTGGATGCAATATTCTCCGAAGCGATCAGCTCCAGGTTCTGATTCTGCCGGTTATACTCGTCTGTCATGGCAGCAGCCACTTCCGGGTCACTCTTTACTACCTCATCAAAATCAAACATCTTTATCCTCCTTGCTCAGCCTTTTTTTGGCCATATTATTATCTGCTTTTTCCCGTATTCGCATGGAAAATGCCCATCTTAATAATTATCATAGAAAGAGGCCGTTTCGTCAATAGTCTTTTCACGGCGTGCAGGCGATTGACGAAGCCCTCCGTTTTGCTTACAATGGTTATAGGTTCTATTTGAGACAAGTCATGTCCCGGTCATGGGATTCTTCGAAGAAGGGAGATTTATCATGCGATACAAAAACTATGAAAATGTAGTAATTCTGGATCATCCTTTGATCAAGCACAAAATCACCCGACTCAGAGACAAGGAAACCGGAACCTCAGAATTCCGAAACCTGGTCGAAGAGATCGCCATGCTGGAGGCCTATGATGCCTTTTGGAACCTTCCCCTTATTGATGTAGAGGTCGAGACTCCCATCGAGACATGCAAATCTCCGGCGATCGACGGAAAGAAACTGGTTATCGTTCCCGTCCTCAGGGCCGGACTCGGCATGGTGAACGGGATCCATAATCTTGTACCCAACGCCAAGGTGGGACATATCGGACTCTGCCGAGATCCGGAAACCCATGAACCCCATGAATACTTCGTCAAGCTTCCGGAGTCCATCGACCAGCGTCTGGTGGTGATCCTGGATCCGATGCTTGCCACCGGCGGAAGTGCTGTCGCCGCCATAGACTGCGTCAAGGCCCGCGGGGGAACAAATATCAAATTCATGTGTATCATCGCAGCACCGGAAGGATTGGAACGGCTGGCGAAAGCCCACCCGGATGTGGAAATCTATGTAGGAAATCTGGACCGCTGCCTGAATGATGACGATTATATCTGCCCCGGTCTCGGCGACGCCGGTGACCGCATCTTCGGCACAAAATGATCCCAATTTCTTTTATACTGTGATCTGTGAGAGTACCTCTCCGATCTTACCCTGGATCAGGATATCCGCCATACTGTCTCTCGATGTTTCGGACATGTTGATCACGCAGAGATGCTTTCCGTGGAAATAATCGATAAAGCCTGCTGCCGGATAAACCACCAGAGAGGTTCCTCCGATGATGAGAAGATCCGCCCGTGCGATATGATCCACTGCACGGCGGATCACGCTGTTATCCAGGCCCTCTTCATAAAGCACAACGTCCGGGCGGATCACACCGCCGCAGTCGCACTTCGGCACACCGGGACTGTCCATGATGAACTGGATCCCGTCATACTTCTTTCCACAGCTCATACAATAATTCCGAAGCGTGGAGCCATGAAGCTCCAGCACTTCTTTACTTCCGGCTGCCTGATGCAGTCCGTCGATATTCTGGGTGATCACTGCCTTCAGCTTTCCCGCCTTCTCCAGCTCTGCCAGTTTCAAATGTGCCGCATTCGGTTTTGCTTCCGTGAACAGCATCTTGTCCTTATAAAACTCGTAGAACTCCTCCGTCCTCCGCATGAAGAAGGAGTGGCTTACAATGGTCTCCGGGGGATATTTATACTTCTGGGAATACAGTCCGTCCTGACTCCGAAAATCCGGGATCCCGCTCTCCGTAGACACACCGGCTCCACCGAAAAATACAATATAGCTTGATTCATTCACTGCCTGCTGCAGTTTTTCGATTGCTTCTTTCATATGCCCTTCCCCCTTTAAAGCTTCTTTTATTGCTTCTCTTAGTGCTCCGTCTGGGTTTCTCCGGAGGGTTCTGTCCCGCCGCCGGTAGTTCCTCCGCCCGGACCGGTACCTGATTCCTCCGTACTTTCCGTCGTAGCTTCCTTCTCCGTGATCACCAGCTTCACTTTTCCTATGATGGAAACGCTGACATTCTTCGGAACTGCATAGCTTACCTTCGGCTCATACTCTCCTGCCTCAAGGCCCGTAACATCGATCTTCAGCTGGAGTGCTTCCTTTGTAACCCCGTCCAGATCTGACAGAAGCCCGGTACACCTTGCCTTAAACCCTGCCCCGGGTGTCAATGTATATTCATACTTCTCTTCATCCTTGCCCACGATCTCGATATCTTCCGCTGTCAGGGGAAGCTCCGCCTGCTGCAGCTTTTCAAAGTCGATGGCTACCGCCAGATGATCATCCGTTCCCGCAAGAAACAGGGTGTCAGGAAGATAATCCGAAATCTTCAGGTCATACTCCTTTTTGGTGTTCAGACCTGCCACAGACAGACCGCTGATATAAAGGGCATTGATCTTTTCAAGTTCCTTTTCCGCACCTGCGACCACAACCGTCTGAGGGTTGTAATTGATGGATGTTACGGTATATCCGCTTGCCGGTGCTCCTGTGGTATTCAGTTTGATCGGGATCTCCTTGGTAGGCTGGATCTCAGCATCCACAGTCACAGTCTCCACATTGAGAATGAGATCCTTTCCGGTCACCGTTTCTCCATAGGCATCGGCACAGACAGGAATTACCGTCTTTCGGAATGCGGAATACATGCCGCTGACATCCACCTCTGCGCGGATCTCCGTGATCTTGTTGATCATGGACTCCGGTCCTGTCACTCTGACGATATTCGGGGTTACCTTCGAGGTTCCCATGGCGTAGTTATTTGCTACGCTTCCCTTGGTAAGGGCCTTTACCGGCAGCTCCTTGGAGATCACATCCTCGATATCCAGGTTCATGGTGGCATCCACCGGATTGATCTGGAGCCTTCCGCTGATCTGGCTGTTATTCACCTTCACCTTGATCTGTACCGTGTTGGTGATGGAAAGCTCTGACAGATCCGCAACCGCTGTAAAATCTGCAGCTGTCAGAGGATCCACCAGAGAACGCGGGCCCTTGACCACAACATCCACGGTATTTCCGCTGACCACATTGTATACCTTGCCCAGATTCTCAATGGAGGAGCCGTTCGTTTCCTCCACCGGTATATCACGTACGGTCTTCGTTACGGAGTAATCATCTACATTCATGATGATCATCCAGATAATGACCGCCAGCAGGATAGAGAGGATCTTCAGGCCCAGATGATTAAACAGACTCTTTTTTGCTTGTTCCTTCATCGTTCTGACCTCCCTTCTTCCATCTCTTCCGGCGAGGTTCTATCTGCTTATCCTGCAGCTTCTCCAGCTGCTTTCTGAGAGAATCATCATTCAGGTTCCGGATCAGCTGTCCACGATGCGCAACCGAAACAGCACCGGTTTCTTCCGAAACGATGATGGTCATGCTGTCCGTATTCTCGCTGATCCCGAGCCCCGCACGATGCCGGGTTCCGAGTTCCTTATTCACATCGCCCCGTTCCGTAAGCGGAAGATAACAGGTTGCAGCCACCACCCGGTTATCCCGGATGATAACGGCACCGTCATGAAGCGGTGTATTCTTTTCAAAAATGTTTACCAGGAGTTGTGTACTGACAACCGCATCCAGACTGATACCCGTACGTTCATACTCCCCGAGAGGCGTATCATGCTCTATTACGATCAGTGCTCCGGTCTTTGCTTTCGAAAGCTCCGCAGCCGTACGTACCAGCTCGAATACAGTTTTATCGGAAAAACGGCTGACGCCCTCATCCCGCTCTTCCAGATTGAAAAAGCGGTTGAGGAGCCGTTTACGTCCCAGCTCGTCCAGAGCCCGACGGAGCTCCGGCTGGAACAGAATGATCAGCGCGATCACGATCACGCTGGAGATATTTCTTGCAATCCATAGGATCGAATTAAGACGAAGCAGTGCTGCAATACCGAGAAAGAGCGCAAGAACAAGAATACCCTTCAGCAGCGTCCACGCACGGCTTGTTTTGAACCAAAGCAGGATATGATAAACCAGATATGCAATTATGATGATGTCCAGTACATCGGTCCAGGTGATCTGCGGAAGATACAACCAGTCGAAGTATGTACTGAAGAATGTCGAAATTCCAGTCATAACCAGCACTCCATTTGTTTACCCCGGATCAGCCAAGATCCTCGAAATCGTCCTCAGGCGGTTTTCTCTTCGACTTGGTTTGGGGTATCTGCAGTTCTCTTTCTTCCGGCATATTCGGTCTTTCCGGTCTTTCCTCGCGACCGCTCAGAATTACCCGAGCTCTGTTCGGACCGCTCATTTTTTTCTCGGCTCCATTCGATCCATTCGGTCCACT
>CADAXW010000061.1 GCA_902792005.1 uncultured Lachnospiraceae bacterium | reverse complement strand
CTTCTGCCCGAAAATGGCACTGATCACAGCAATGCCTACGATGCCTGTGTTTTCCAGTTCCGAGACATTTTCATAGGTGATGCCGCCGATGGCGATCACGGGGATGGAGACCGCTTCTGTGATGGCCTTCAGGGTTTCCAGGGACACGTCCGCTGCGTCGTCCTTGGAGCCCGTGGGGAATACCGCCCCCACCCCCAGATAGTCTGCGCCGGCCTGCTCTGCCCGGATGGCCGCTTCCACCGTTTCCGCCGATACACCCAGGATCCGGTCCGGTCCGATAAGCTCCCGCACATGCCCGGCCTCCATATCGCTCTGGCCCACATGCACGCCGTCCGCTCCGATCCTCACTGCCAGCTCCACATTGTCATTGATCACGAAGGGGATCCCCTTCGCGCGGCAGAGCTCCAGGATCTCCCTGCCCTCCGCCTCGAAGGAGGCTTCGTCCAGCTCCTTTTCCCTCAGCTGAACAAATGTAGCGCCGCCCCGTACTGCCTGCTCTACCTGATGGATCAGCGGTTCGCCCTCACCCAGCCAGTGCCGGTCGGTGACCGCATATAGCAACAAATCTTCTATTCTTCCATTCATATTATGTCAACCTCATATTCATTCTCGATTCCTGCATGCATTCCCTGCATGCCTTCATCCCTGCGCCTTCGTCCCTGCGCCTTCATCCCTGCACGCTCGCATTCCTTCGTGCTTTATCCCTGCACGTATTTATGCCCTCTCGATCTTCGCCCGGCTCTCCAGCGTCTCTCCATCCATGTTGTAGATGGCATCAATGATCCGGTTGCGGTAGGTGGAATTGCCGTCCGTGGGCTGCATATTCTCCCAGCCAATCTCTCCGGCCACGCCCATAAGGGTGACCGCTGTTGCAACCGCCTCCAGTCTTTGTTCCGGGTTTGCCGTCACATAAGCCGTTGCAAGTCCGGACAGCTGACAGCCGGTTCCCGTGATGCGGCCCATTTCCGGGCGGCCGTTTCGGATCACGTAAGCAGTCTCTCCATCCGCTACGATGTCGATGGCTCCGGTGATGGCGATGATCACCTCCAGACGTTTCGCCAGCTCCTTTGCAAATGTGACGGCTGCCGGCAGGTTCTCCTCCGTTACCGCATCTGCCACATCCGCATCCACGCCTCTGGTGGTCCCGCTGCCACTGGCAATGGTCTTGATCTCGGAGATATTTCCACGGATCACCGTAAGCTTTACCTGCTTCACGATCTCGGCTGCGGTGTCAGTGCGAAGCTTTGAAGCCCCTGCCCCCACCGGATCCAGCAGGATGGGATGTCCCAGCTCACTTGCCTTTTTTCCTGCCCGGAGCATACCCTGAATGCTTCTCTCATTCAGCGTTCCGATGTTGATATTCAGGCCTCCGCAGATGGCGGTGATATCCTCCACATCCTCCGGTTCGTCTGACATGATGGGGCTTCCCCCACAGGCCAGAAGTACATTTGCCACATCATTTACCGTCACATAATTCGTGATGTTATGAACCAGCGGCGTTCTCTCCTGCACATTTTTCCAGCATTCCTTTAACATGTTGCTTCCTCCTTATCTTTTCCTTTGTTTCGCTTTGTTTCGCTTTGTTTCGCTTTGTTTCGCTTTGTTTCGCTTCCTTTTGCTTCCCTTCACTTCCGTTCCGGCACACAGAAAAGGGCAGCCCAAACGGACTGCCCTTTTCTATCAGCAATAACAAGTCCCTTCGTTGGCATTATCCAAATCAGGTGCGGTCGAAGCGGGATCACGCTTCCTCTCAGCCGGCATCCGCCAGCTCCCGTATATCTGTTTTTATTTCTGTTCACCAGCTACTATAATTCCGTGAGCCTGTCCTTGTCAAGGGAAAACCTCTGTCCCGCACCACGGATGGGCCGGAAGGTTTTTCTATACTCCGGATGCTGCTCCAGAAACTGCTGTCCGATGGAGTAACGCTCCCACATATGCATGGGGAAGACATACCTTACATCGATCCGTTCCAGAAAGTCCAGAGGGCCGCGGAACTGTCCGTCCCCCAGCACAGGATCCATGGGCAGGAAGGCTGCATCCAGCACGGCTCCGCCGGTCAGCTTTTTCCCCATCTCCTGCATCTCTCCCTTCAGCTCCTCCAGAGCCTCCAGATAGTCCTGACGCATCTGCTGATTACGGGAAAGCGGTACATTTGGCCAACACCAGTCATTCAGATCTCCTGCATGGAAGATCATGGAATCCTCTGCCCGCACCAGATAGCTTACGCCCTGGTCCGTGGATGGCAGCGCGTGCACCCTGAGATCGGGGAAGTCGTATTCGATCCCCGGACGGATCCAGTAGATCGCCTGCTCCTCATGTCCCAGCTCCTCCAGCGCCTCGCGGCAGGTCTCCTCGGAAATGTCGTCCGAAAGGATGAACTTCATGTTCGGATACTTACGGATCAACTGAAAGACCACAGGGGAAAAATGATCGTAGTGCACATGACTGGCAAAGATATATAATTCCTTGTTCGGATCCAGCTCCGGGAGTTCTCCCTGATAATAATCAAAGAGCAGATAAAACCGGGAAAACTCCACCAGATATGAACTGTGAAAAATAAACTGTATCTGCATTATTTCTTGATCAGAAGTGACTCTCCGGTCATCTCAGCCGGCTGCGGAAGTCCCATGATCTCAAGCAACGTCGGGATGATATCGCAGAGCTTTCCGCCCTCCTTCAGGGTATAAGCCGGGTCATAGTTGAACAGGATGAAGGGAACCGGATTTGTGGTATGTGCTGTGTGGGGCGCACCTGTCTCGTAGTTCACCATCTGCTCGCAGTTACCATGGTCTGCACAGATGAACATCACGCCGTCCTTCTCCTTAACTGCTTCACATGCGTCGCCTACCAGCTGGTCGATACGCTCTACTGCTGCCACTGCTGCAGAAAGAACTCCTGTATGACCAACCATATCCGGGTTTGCAAAGTTGATGATGATCACATCATACTTGTCGGAGCGGATGGCTTCGGTCAGCTTTGCACCAACCTCGGGCGCGCTCATTTCCGGCTGCAGATCGTAGGTTGCAACTGCGGGAGAGTTTACGAGAATTCTGTCCTCATCCTTGTTGGGCTCCTCAAGTCCGCCGTTGAAGAAGAAGGTTACATGTGCATACTTCTCGGTCTCAGCCAGACGCAGCTGCTTCAGACCGTTTGCTGCCAGATACTCACCGAAGGTGTTCTTGATCTCCTGCTTCTTGAAGGCAACCAGCTTGTTCGGAATGGTCTCGTCATAATCCTTGAAGCATACATAGGTGATGGGCATGAAGCCGTTGGCACGCTTAAGGAACTTGATACATTTGGTATCGGAAGCATCACCCGGCTGTGCTGCGATATCCTCATCGGAGAAGCAGAATGCCTTGGTGATCTCACGGGCACGGTCCGGACGGAAGTTGAAGAAGATCACGGAATCGTTGGGCTTTACGACTGCGGTCGGATTGCCTGCTTCGTCTGTGATCACGGTGGGCAGTACGAACTCGTCGGTCACGCCGTTGTCATAGGAGTTCTGCATTGCCTGGATCGGATCTGTTTCCTTCACGCCCTCGCCGATAACCAGCGCATCATATGCCTTCTGGATACGATCCCAGTTGTTATCACGGTCCATTGCATAATAACGGCCGGACAGGGTTGCTACCTTACCAACGCCGATCTTTGCTGCCTCATCCACCAGCTCCTGCAGGTAATCCTTACCGGATGCCGGGGGTGTATCTCTTCCGTCGAAGAAGGGATGCAGGTATACGCGCTCCAGACCCTGCTGCTTGCAAAGCTCAAGGATCGCATACAAATGTGTGTTATGGCTGTGCACACCGCCGTCGGACAGAAGTCCCCAGAGGTGCAGATCGGAATTATTCTTCTTGCAGTTGTCAATGGCTGCGAGAAGCTCTTCGTTCTTGAAGAAATCGCCGTCCTGGATCAGCTTGGTGATCAGGGTCAGGTCCTGATAAATGATACGGCCGGAGCCCATATTCATATGGCCGACCTCGGAGTTACCCATCTGTCCGTCGGGAAGACCGACAGCCATACCGGACGCATAGCCCTTTACGAAGGGGCACTCAGCCTCCAGCTTATCGATATTCGGTGTATTTGCGATGGCCACTGCATTTGCTTCCGGATTATCGGACAGACCGAAGCCATCGAGGATCATAAGTACTACAGGTTTCTTCATGGTTTATCTCCTCTCGATTTGTAACACGGCGACATATATCTCCGTGTAAAATAACTAGTTAGTCAGGACAAACATGCCCTAAATATTCATTTTAGCATATTTAAGGAAGAATCACAAACTGATTCTTTGCGGAATCATAGGAATATCCCGCCGCTTTCAGTCTTTCGGAGATCTCCTCCTTCGCTTCTCCCTCGGAAGCACAGAGCTCCTCCAGAGACGGGTAGGTGTCCCTCAGCTTCATGTTCACCCAGCTGAGCAGAATGAACGGATCCTTTGGTGCTGACATATACATTTCCTCCTGATGTGTGTTATACTTATTCTATGCAGTTTCAAAATAAACGTAAAGGTTTTTTTCTGTATGAATCATAATCTGTATGAATTTGGAGACGATATCATAAAGGCCATTCAGGAGAGCCGCACACCGCTCACTGATTCCCTTCTGAAGATCACGATCTTTATGCTGATCTCCATGGTCGTTCTGTGGGGTGTTGAAAAGGTATTGGAAGTGATCCAGAAGAAGAAGGGACACAGCGAGTCCGATCGTTATGCGGTTCGTTTTGTCTGCGTCATGATCCAGTACGTGATCCTGATCGCAGCGCTCTACTTCGTCCTTCGAAGCGTGATCACTGCCATCAGCGAGCGCCAAACCTCCAGTATCGCAGATGTGATCCTCTGGCTGCATCAGGATACCGTGACCGTTTTGGACTATGCCATCAAGGTTCTTGTGGCACTGGTGATCTTTATCATCTTCCATGCCGCGCAGACCGGACTCTTCCGGGTCATCAAACGCTATCTGGACCGTCTGGATGTCAGTGAGGAATTCATAAAGATCACTCTGGGACTTGTGAAGTATGTCCTGCTTTCCTTCCTGGCCATCCTGTCCATGCTGCAGCTCATGCTTACCGGCGGAACTAACATTCTCGCTCTGGCACTTTATTCCTACATTTGCGTTACCATCGCTCTGCCCTTCCGGATCTTCAAGGAACGTTTCCCCAGGGCCGGTGCCACAGTGGAATGGATCATGGCATTCGCCGGCCGCGTCTTCGGTATGATCCTTCTGGTAGCTGCGGTGTACGGACTCTATGCAGGACTGCGGTACTTCCTGTGGTCCGGCGGAAATGATCTCGCTCCCTATCTGGACAAGCCGGAAACCACCATTGCAAGAGAGCTGAACACCAGCTTCACCCTGGACGCGAAGCTGACCAGCAAGCTGTCCCAGACCTCGGGGAAGCAGGTTATCGTCCGGTCCGACGGAGAGCTGAACATCATCTATGTGGACGGTGAGCAGATCGGCGTAAACACCTCCGGCCGGAAATATCAGTTCTACGGCGTTTCTGTCAATCAGCCGGAGATCGATGCAGTCCATCACATGACCTACCAGTCCACAGGCTTCGGAGAAGAGGTTCAGAAAATGCCGGGGGCCTCGCGGGTACATTACTATTACAATATCCGCAACAACGACTGTCTGGTGCTCACGGTGAACTCCCACTCCAACCGGGTGGTGAGCGTTACCTACTACACGGATTATGACATGATCGTGAAGAATAAAATACTGGTGGAGGAATGATCCCCCACCAGTATTTTTTTAATCTAACGCAATCAGTGCATCCTTCATCTGCTTTACATATTCTCCGATCCGCTCCGGTGCTTCCTTCCCGTACTGGGCCAGGATCTTGATGATGGCAGAGCCCACGATGGCTCCGTCCGAGATCCCTGCCATCTTCGCTGCCTGCTCCGGGGTGGAGATACCGAAGCCCACTGCACAGGGCACATCCGTATTCTCACGGATCACTTTAACGATGGATGCGATGTCCGTCTTGATCTCACTTCTGGTTCCTGTAACACCCAGACTGGAAACCACGTAGATAAAGCCCTCCGCCTCCTTGGCGATCATGGCGATGCGGTTTGCAGAGGTGGGTGCGATGAGTGAGATCAGGTCCACACCGTATTTTTTGCAAATGGGCTGGAACTCCTCCTTCTCCTCAAAGGGAAGATCCGGCAGGATCAGTCCGTCGATCCCTACCTCGCTGCAGGTTCGGATGAACCGGTCTGCATCATAGGAAAAGACTACATTTGCGTAGGTCATGAATACCATGGGGATGGTGACATCCTTCCGAAGCTCCCGCACCAGATCAAACACCTGGTCCGTGGTAACGCCTGCGGAAAGGGCACGAAGGTTTGCGCCCTGGATCACCGGGCCTTCTGCCGTGGGATCCGAGAAGGGAATTCCCAGCTCGATCAGGTCCGCGCCTGCTGCTACCATGGCCCGCACTGCCGCTGCCGTGGTGGAAAGGTCCGGATCTCCGCAGGTGATAAAGGGTATAAATGCTTTGTGGCCGTCAAAGGCCTCTCTGATCTTACTCATGGATATCCTCCCCTCTGTAGCGCGCGATGGCTGCGCAGTCCTTATCTCCACGTCCGGAGATGGTGATGACGATGATCTGGTCCTTGCTCATGGTGGGAGCCAGCTTCCGTGCATGGGCAACCGCATGGGCGGACTCGATGGCGGGAATGATCCCTTCCGTCTTTGCCAGATACTCAAAGGCCTGCACCGCTTCTTCATCGGTGATGGGCACGTACTCCGCGCGTCCCGAATCATGCAGCATGGCATGCTCCGGTCCCACGCCCGGGTAGTCCAGGCCCGCAGAAATGGAGTATACCGGCGCGATCTGTCCGTACTTATCCTGGCAGAAGTAGGACTTCATGCCATGGAAGATCCCAAGCCGTCCCGTTGCAATGGTGGCTGCGGTTTCAAATGTATCGATGCCCCGTCCCGCTGCCTCGCAGCCGATCAGACGAACGTCCTTATCTTCAATGAAATTATAAAAGCTTCCGATGGCGTTGGAACCGCCGCCCACGCAGGCGATGACTGCATCCGGAAGTCTTCCCTCCTTCTCCAGCATCTGCTCCTTGATCTCTTTTGAGATCACCGACTGGAAATCACGAACGATGGTGGGGAAGGGATGGGGTCCCATAACCGAACCCAGGCAGTAATGGGTGTCCTCGATCCGGGAGGTCCACTCACGCATGGCCTCGGATACGGCATCCTTCAGAGTTCTGGTCCCTGTCTTTACCGGAACCACTTCTGCACCCAGAAGGCGCATACGATATACATTTAAGGCCTGACGTATGGTGTCCTCTTCTCCCATGAACACGACACATTCCATTCCCATCAGCGCCGCTGCCGTGGCGGTAGCCACGCCGTGCTGACCGGCACCGGTCTCTGCGATGAGACGGGTCTTGCCCATCTTCTTCGCCAGCAGTGCCTGCCCCAGAACATTGTTGATCTTATGTGCTCCGGTGTGGTTCAGATCCTCCCGCTTCAGGTAGATCTTCGCGCCGCCCAGGTCCTTTGTCATCTTCTCTGCATAATAGAGTCTGGAGGGTCTTCCCGCATACTCGTTAAAGAGCTCCGTCAGCTCCCGGTTAAATTCCGGATCATTCTTAAAATGTTCGTATGCCTTTTCCAGCTCGATCACTGCATTCATCAAAGTCTCCGGGATGTACTGTCCGCCGTGGATCCCGAATCTTCCTTTAGGGTTCGTCATAATCGTTTCCTTTCTGATTCCTTTCTGATTC
>CADAXW010000060.1 GCA_902792005.1 uncultured Lachnospiraceae bacterium | reverse complement strand
GCGAGGCGTGCATGGAGGAAAAGCTTGTCTGCGAAAAAGAGGAGCACACCCACAGCCTCCAGTGCTATTCCAACCCCGAGGCGGTCGAGAGCGAGGCCGCCTGGGTC
This sequence comes from uncultured Lachnospiraceae bacterium, assembly GCA_902792005.1. Taxonomy (GTDB): domain Bacteria; phylum Bacillota; class Clostridia; order Lachnospirales; family Lachnospiraceae; genus Eubacterium_Q. The sequence goes on along the minus strand of CADAXW010000060.1, from coordinate 10,575 downwards.
CTGAGCTTCCCCACGTTCGGCGAGGACGCGACGCACCTTGAGCGTCTGCTCGGCATCGCGGAGTCGCAGCTCGGCTACCAGGAGAGCGCGGAAAACTATCTGGTGGACGAGAATGAGTCTCTCCACGGCTACACCCGCTTCGGCGATTTTTACGGCGAGCCTTACGCCGACTGGAACGCCATGTTCGTGAGCTTCTGCCTGCACTATGCCGACATCGACCCGGCAATCTTCCCGGCCGAGGGCGACGGGCAGAGCATGATCGACGCGCTCACCGAGACGGAACTGTATATCCCGAACGGGACGGATGGCTTTATGCCGCGTCCCGGCGACTTGGTATTCTTTGATAACATCTACACGGGGACCTACGCTGTCCGCGTGGGCATCGTCACGTCCGTTGACGCCGAGCGCGGCGTCCTCAATGTCATGGAGGGCGACAGCGCCGACAGCGTGGCCGAGTGCAGATACGCCCTGGACGACACGACGATCCTGGGCTACGGCGTCCTGCCCGAGGCTCTGCGTGCGGAAGCGGACGCCGAAGCCGACACCACCGCCGAAAGTACCGACACCAAGGACGCGGACACCAAAGCTGCGGATACCAAAGCTGACGAGACCAAGGCTGACGAAACCAAGGCCGACGAGACCAAAGCTGACGAGACCAAGGACGGCGAGACCAAGGCCGACGAGACCAAAGCTGACGAGACCAAGGCTGACGAGACCAAGAACGGCGAGACCAAAGCTGACGAGACCAAGGCCGACGAGACCAAGGACGACGAGACCAAGGACACGGACACCAAGGACGACGCAAAGACCGGCGACGCGAAGGACGCAGATTCCGAGCCCAACATCACAGAGTCCAAACTGAAAATGAAGGCCGGCAACCCGATGCTTCTGGGAGATCCCGCCCAGTTAAATCTTGTTGATCTGACAAACGGCGGTGGCTATATCAGACCGACTGAGACTGCCTATAAGGGCTTGGAGCGCGGGCAAGAGGTGGAACTCAAATTCCATTTTAAAATTGCCAATGAGCACCTGACGGAAGCATTACAAAACAACTGGTACTATGATCTGAGCAATTATATCGGGGATGGACCTGATAAAATCTTCTCCTCCATAGATGGAGTAACGGGCGGGCAGCTTATGTCCGGTACCGATATAGTCGGAAGCTATGAGATCAAAGACGGTAAATTTATCATTAAGCCCAATCCAGATCTGTTAATAGGGTTCGATCACGACTTGGAGGGCAGTTTTACTTTTGATGCAAAGGTGAACAAGAACTTCTCCCCGGAAGAAAATGTCCAGACGATCACGTTCCCGGGAGAAGGAACTTCCACTTTCCAGTTCAATGAGAAGAAAGTCAACCACAGCAAGACCGTCAGCGCGACAGAAGGCGGAAGCAGCGCACAGGGAGACAGTGCGCAGTTGGTAGAGGAAAACGGTAAATACTACCTGTATTATAAAATCCACATGCAGCCGCATCAGACTCTTGATTCGCTCAGCTTTACCGATACCCTCTCTGCCGGGCAGAAGCTTGATGCCGACAGCATTAAGCTTAACGGAGAGTCTGTTAGCGGCCAGAATGTAAGTGACAGCGGTTTTTCCTTTGATGTTGCGCAGCATCTGGAGGATCAGGGCAAGACCATCTCGGACTGGCAAAATTTTGACGTCACCTACCGTGCGGAGATCACTGACGTAGATGCACTTAAAGCCGGAAACCTGAAGGATCTCACCAATGAAGCCAACTATACATGGACAGGTGATACTGCGAAAGACAAGACCACGGTCAATCCGAAGTTTGACAAGGAGCTGTATTCGAGCAAGGCTGTCGGCGGCCTGGACGGTGTCTATGTGGGCGGCGGCAATGTAGACGTGATCAAAGATGGAGACGGTTTTTACCTCGAGTACCGCATCACGGCCACACCGAACACGGAGACAAGCAACCTGACGATCACGGACACCATCGGCGCTGGGCAGGAGCTCGTTGCAGGATCGGTCTCTTATCAGGTTGGCAATGATGGTTCAGGGAAGCCTGCGAGTGTTACCTCGACTGACAGTGGCTTTACCTATAAAATCCCGGAAACGGTTTCTGCCAACACGCCTGTCATCATGACTTACCGGGTCAAGCTGACGCCGAATACAGAAGGAGATACTTCGCCTCTGGGAAGTCCAAAAACGAACACCGCAAAATGGACCTGGGAAGGTAAACCCTCGGAGAACACCACCACCGTCACACCCAAAGAGCCGGAGCCGAGGTTTGGCGTGACCAAATCGGCCGACGCTCTCGAGGCGGGACCCGGTGATGAAGTCACCTATACCATCACCATTGTAAACCCGGACCCGGGACATGTGGATCTCAAAGATTATCCCTTCAACGACTATATTGCAAACTACCCGTTCACGGTGAAGCCGGGGAGTTTTCATGTCACAAACAGCAGCGGAACGGTAATCAGCACCGGTGATCCGACATGGAACCAACCGGACACCACCACTGCACCCGGCAGCAGCTACAAGCTCTTTACCTACAACTTCCCGGAGGGCTCTAAAGACAGAGAATACACCATTACCTATACCATCAAACTCGGCAATGACGGCAATGCGGGCACCCGGGCGCTTATTAACCGCGGTGTGATCGGCGAAGGCGAAGATAACAGCAATACCACTGTCGACTACGATAAACCGACAGTTAAGAAGAACTGGACAGAGGCGGGCACGGGCACGGATGACAACATCGTCGCCTGGACGATCCGCGTAGAGGTGCCGAAGGACAAAAGCTTCAAAGATGTTGTCGTTAAAGAGAGCGACTTTATGGGCGGTCCGACCCAGTGGGACCTCAAGGATCTGATCATAGACTGGACTTCTCTCAATGTCTATGAAGACGATGGAACCGGAAAACCCAAGGGCGATGCTATCATTGAGGGAGATATGACATACAAAGTCAATCCCACTGAAAACACCATCACCTTCCCGGAACTCAACGCCTCACGCATTATCACCCTCAACACGAAGCTCCCCGATGGCCTGAAATTTGCGGATCTTGCCAAGCAGGGCTACTATGTCAAGAACACCGCCTCCCTGACGGTCAAGGGCGAGGGTGTCGATTCCTCGACCGACTCCCATACCTACGCAAAGCAGGATTACAGCTTTACGAAGGATGGCGTGCTCCAGGGTGAAAAGACGAACGATGGGCGCCCGCTCTGGAAGTGGACGGTCACGATCAACAATGAAACGCTTGAACTCGATCCGGATATTTTGCGCCCCGTTTTCATGGATACCATTCCCGAAGAAATGGAGCTTTATCCGGCTGATGGCAATAACGTCAAAGTCCGTTTTTATGCTCGGATTCAGGGTATAAACAGAGATGGCAATCAGGTCAGCCAAGGCGGCGAGGCAAACATTCATTGCACCCCGCGCGATAACGAGTTTGGCTTCAATATCGTTGAGGAGTTGAGAAAGGCCCTCGGACAATACCAAAATGCGCCCGAAGGTGTGAGCGGCGTACAGTATACGATCACGTATTCTACCACTGTCACTGAAGAACTGTGGGCCGAGATGAAAGAGACTGTCGACAATTACAGCTTCACCAACAAGACAAAACTCTTGGATGAAGACGGCGGCACCTTGAAAGCCACAGAAGATACCGTGACCTATGAGTATAAGAATGTTATTGATAAAGTAGGAGAAGCTATCAGCGATTTCACCCTTGAGTATAAAGTCAAGGTAAATCCGGAAGGCCTGAAGCTCAACAACGGGAAAGACTATACGGTCTATGACAAACTGAGCACAGATTTAACGCTTGATACGACATACATAAAGGTGTACGAGGGCGCAGAAACGGAGGCTGATCTTGTATATCCCAAGGAGCCTACGCCGGTTATTGTCAGTTATGATGACAATACCCGCACGCTGGCGTTCAGTCTCCCGGATGGGAAGGCTTATATCATAGTCTTTCGTGTGGCGCCTACTCCCAACAAGGACAACAAGTATTCCAACACAGTTGTTCTTCGTACGGACACGCTGCAATTCAAGGACACGGAAGAGACCGAGCATGAGTTCCATTCTGGGGCGGAGGTTCATGCTGCTCATGGAGATTTCAGTCTGCTCAAGACCGATCAGTTCAACCCGGCCTCAAAGCTGAAGAACGCAGTGTTTAAGCTTTATGAGGTAGAACTGGCGGACAACTACGCCATGGTAGGTGAGCCGAAACCGCTGCCTGACGCTACTACGACATTTACGTCGGGCGAAAACGGCGTGGTTGAGTTTACCGGCGTGGACTTTATGGAAGGCAAGCTCTATTGCTGGCAAGAGACTGCGCCAGCATACGGGCACGTGCTTACCGATGAATCCATGCACTACTTCTGCATCTATAATAAGTACACTTCTGCCGGCCTCACAAAAGGTGACAACTACGAACATCACTGGAGCTATGACGGTCTGACCGATGGACTCAAGGTAAAAATCAGGTCTTTTTTGGAAGTGGAGCCAAATACTACAGAGCCCTTCTCGGTTAAAGAGATCATGGAAAAGGCGGGTGACGACGCTGAGAAAAAGGCAGCCGCAAACCTCATCCTCAGTGAGCTTGCCGGTGAACTGAGCCAGATATCGTTTGACAGAGCCGAGAATCTGGACCACGGCGCACAGGACGCCAACAACATCATCGTCCTCAGCGAACTGAGCGGCTACCAGTGGACGTGGCGCAACCCCGATGACCAGACCGCTCAGGCGGTTCTCAAGGGCACAAAGCTGCTCCATGGCCTTGACTTGGAGGCAGGGGAGTTCGCCTTCCGCCTCGACGACATGAGCATGGGCAATGAGGATGATCCGACCCGCGTTCAGATCGTGAAAAACGATGCCAACGGCGACTTTGCGTTTTCTGCGCTCTCCTTCAAAAAACCCGGTATATACCACTATCAGATCACTGAGTATCCCGGCAAAAACTCTGTTCCGGGTGTGATCTATGATACGACGAAGTATCAGGTCGAGATCGAGGTCCTGCAGTCGGATATCGGAAACCGCGCGGGTGTTCCCGAAGAGCGCATCAGGTACTACAAGAACGGTCAGGAGATGGAAAAGGCTTTCTTCAACAACATTGAGGACAAGGCCAGCCTCACCATCATCAAGACCTTCTCCGGCGATTTTATCAAAACGGATGCCTTCGAAAACAGCGGTGTGAAGGATAATCTCCGCTTCGAGATCCGCAAAAAGAAAACCGGCGAGCTTATTAAAACGGTGTTCTACTCTGAGATGTCCGGCGGGACCTACACGCTGACCGAGGGCATCGAGTCCAATACGGTATACACCGTGACGGAGAAAGACGCCGATATTCCCGGTGCCGTGCGTACCACGATTTACAGTTCGGTGCGCGAGCCGAAGGAAACCGACTGGCAGAAGAACGCCACCGATACCGCGACGGTCAATACCAACGGCGACAAGCCTGCCTTCGTAAACTATGACAACAGCTATGAGCCGCAGGTCATGAAGATGAAGCTCAAAAAGCTGTGGTACAGTGAAGGCTCCCGCGAAGAGTCCGGAAGCACAGTCGAAACTATGGAACTGGCCACTGCCCCCAACGGTGTGGATGAAATCTTCTTTAAGCTCCAGCGCTATGAGAGGAATGGATGGAATTTCGTCGATAAGAAGTATGAGACGGAGTATTTGCTTCCTGTGAACGGATTGTACGCCTTTGACGATTATTACATCCTTTCCCCGACCATGAGCTGGGCGAAGGAACTGGAAAACATGCCCTTGGGCAAATACCGCGCGGTAGAGATCGAAAAGGTCGGGGATGGAGATCCCCAGCAGTGGAAGATCGTCGACCAGAGCGATGTGGTCTATTTGAACAATCAGGAGATTACACTGCATAACGGTTATGCTGTCGCAAAGGACGTATCCGGCAGCGAGAGCGGCATCCTAGACGGCAAAGACGGTACGGTCTACATTTGCAACCGCACGTTGGAGCTTGACTTTGTCAAGGCCTGGAAGGATAAGGACGGGCAGAATGTAACTGATCCCTTTGAAAAATACAACATCCAGTCCATCACCTTCCAGCTCATGCAGGCCACAAGCCCGGACGACGAAGCGACACCGGTTGCAGGCAAGACCTGGACCATGACCAGCGCCAATCAGGACGAACCGATCCACTTCGACGGCCTCCTGAGCCAGGATAAGGAGGGCAACGACCTGTATTACAGCGTCACGGAGAAGATCATATTGAACGATGACACGGAGCTCAATCCCGATAGCTTTGCGATCATGTCCGCTGACGGTGAGACTCCCTTTGTCGGCGTGGAGCCCTCTGACGAACCCCAGGCCATCACCAATGTCGAGCAGCCCATCGGCATCACGATCAAGAAGGTGTGGAATAATGTGGATGCGGAGGAACGGCAGACCGTCTATGTTCAGATGCAGGCGTTTTACAATAATAGTTTCCACATTGTCAATGATCCAGACATCAAGACCGACGCAGGAAATGGACCCATATTAGGCACTGACGGCCTGTACGCCATCGAATGGAATGACACAAGCAACGAGACCATCACCTTCAGCAATCTGTTCCGGTACTATGACGGTAAGTTCAATGAACAGCCCAAGTATGACAATGCCGATGTCTCTATGGTAAAGTTCGTGGAATTTCGAAAAAATGGAGACGCTTATGAGGAATTCAGCGGCGACACGTACATGGTTACGTACTCCTTCGAGGGGAAAAACGGGCCGCAAGACGCTCGTGACGGCATATCTCCGACGGAAAACGGCACCCTGACCATCACCAATAGCAAACGTGAGAGCACAAAACTGATGGTCACCAAGAGCTGGCCGGAGAAGAAAGATTCGGATAAAAAAATCTATTATCAGGTGCACCTTGTCGCGGAAGACGGTACAGATTGGAAACTGATAAGTTGGGATGGCAACGGATTTGCCAATGATAATCCAGACAAACACATCCATTACAAACAAAACAGCCAAGACACTTTCTATCTGGATTATATCTCAGGAACCTGGGAAACGGCGGAATTTGAATTCCCGCAGGGCCCGCAGGGGAAGATGAACATCAGTCATGCGCAGCGATATCTCGCCGGCGTCTATGTCGTGGAGGTGGGAGAAGACGGCAATCCCCTTGATGCGAACGGCGACGGGATGACGGAATCGCAGACTGAAAACTGGAAGATCACCTACACCTTTGACGGTAAGACTGTCAGCCCGACCAAGCCTGTTCCCGCCGGTTCCGACGGCATCCTGACCATCACCAACGCAAAGCCGACTCCGCCGTCAATTGATCTGAAAATCGTCAAGGTCGACGCAAACGGCATGACCACTCCGCTGTCTGGTGCAAAATTCCAGCTTTCCAAGAAGGTCGACGGCGAGTATGTGAACGAGGGTGAAGAGAAGGAAGTTGAAGCAGACGGCAGCCTGACATTTCCGTGCCTCGGCAACTACGAGTATAAGTTGGTCGAGACAAAACAGCCGGAGGGCGGCTATGTCATCAGCGGTGAGCCCTTCTATTTCAGCGTCAATGACAATAAACTGACTGCGAAAGAGCCCTTAAGCAGACTCATCGTGCATGACCAAGATGTAAGCAAGCCTGACGGCGGCACAGTGTATACCTACAAGATCGGCAACGAGAAGGGTGTGGAGCTGCCGTCCACCGGCGGCGTGGGTGTCGAAGCGTACCGCATTGGCGGCGCGGCGCTGCTGCTCGCGGCCACAGGACTTGCGGCGGCAGAGTCTCTGAAACGTTCCCGCGCCGACAGGGCGCGCAGACGAAAAGGGGGTGAGGGCGACGGAAGGAGTCCCCACGGTCTGCACCCGGCGAAAGGATCGCGACTCCCTCAGTCACCAGTGTGCGCACTGGTGCCAGCTCCCTCGGAGAGGGAGCCAATCGCAAACCAACCTCTATGCAAAATCAAAAATAAACATAAACGAAAGGAAACACGAACATGAAGAAACTTGCAAAAGTCCTCTCCCTCGCGCTGGTTCTCGTCATGGTGTTAAGCCTCGGCGGGACTGCCTGGGCGGACGTTACCGTTACTGTCGCAACTATCAAAGACCAGGGCGGCGGGACCCATGCCCACACATTTAAAGCTATCCAGCTTTTTACGGGTGAACAGACAGATGAGCAGAATACCCTGAATATACTTGGTAATATTCAGTGGAGCGATGATCTCAATTCCGATACTCTGAAAAACAATGTTATTACTGCCATCAGAGCGATTGACAATACAATTGCATTGACTGATGTAGACACGACAAATCCTTCAAATCCTCTCGGTTCTTCTGCCACTGAAGTTGCGGAAGCAATCTCTACCTTTACGCAGGCTCAGGCAGAGCAGTTTGCAGAACTGCTTGATGAGTATCTGAAGGGCCTCACGGGAACTACGCTTACCGGAAGCACAACTTTAGCTACAGGCTATTATCTGATCGTTGACACGACAACGATCGGAGAAGGCGATGCGCGAAACGCTTCTCTGCTCCAGCTTACACAAGATATTACAGTAGCAGTAAAGACTGATATCCCGTCCCAGGAAAAGAAAGTTAAGGACAACGCGCCCGCAGACGGCGACAGTACGATTGCGAGTACTAAAGCTTTAGGCACTACAAACATAGATCGCGGCGAAGGATACAACGATGTCGCAGACTACAGCATCGGCGATACTGTGCCGTTTGAAATCTTTTCCCGTATTCCCAATATGCATTATTATGATACTTATTACTTCTGCTTCCATGATACAATGGACCCCGGTCTGACGTTGGCAAGAGACAGCATCAGAATAAAGATCGGTGAATATGAAATTTATAAGCCGGCTGATGATGATTATACTGGAGGGGCAGATGAAATGCGTACCCTGTGGAATAGTCTTGTGCCAACCGATGGTTCCCACAGCGATAATAGCCCAGATTGCAGCTTCCATGTTACATTTTCCAATCTGAAAGTTTTTGTTAATAATAATCTTGAGAAGATAATGGGTACAACAGCGTATACCGCAAAAGTTGCGGAATGCACTTCTGCAGGGAAGACCATTTCTTCCGATGATGCGGAAGGTTTACCAATCAAGGTTAGTTTTGATGCGGTGTTGAATATTAATGCTAATGTTGGCGATGCATTAGGAAATATCAATAAATCCAAGGTTGAATACAGCAATAATCCGGATGAGGAAACGAAGCACGGAGAAACACCGGAAGACAAGGTAATTGTATTTACATACAAATTGGATAACAATAAGTACGATGGCAAAGCCGCTACACTTTCTTCCAGTGCAACTTATTGGAAAGATCGTGCATGCAATGAATCTTGCGAATCTACTGATGCCGCAGCCAAGTATGCTGTGGATAGTTCGAAGAAATACGTCAAAATTGGAAGTACCTGGCATGAACTCCTGGATGGTGCCAAGTTCATTCTGACAAAAGAAGTGTCTGGAACAACATTTGTAGCCATATTTGACAACCGCCAGCACGTTATAGGATGGACAAGTAAAGCTGCCTACAATACCACAGCAATCAAGGCGAATCCTGACAATTTTTCCAACATTGATCAGAACGACCTTCGCGATGGCACGATTAATAATGATGGTGTCGGTTATGGTGCAAGTGAGTGTGTAACGCTGATCATGGAGTCAAACAACAATGGGTATTTTGGCGCAATCGGTCTCGATGAAGGAACATACAAGCTGGTTGAGGTTGCGCCGCCTGAGGGCTACAATGCTGCTGCGGATCTTCAGTTCACGATTACTGCAACTGAGATGACTGATCGACAGAATTGGACTACTACATCGGCAGATGCAATCACAAAACTTGAGATTACAGCTGGTGCTACGACAGACGGAGATGAAACGACCGGTGTCGTTACCCTGAATGTAGCGAACAACAAGGGCATCTCGCTGCCCGAGACCGGCGGTGTCGGCACTACGCTGTTCTACGTTTTCGGCTCCATGCTCGTCATTGCCGCGGCCGTGTACTTCGTGACCAAGAAGCGCTCCGAGGTGGAGTGATCCCGCGATTAACGCACAAATCCCGGTTGACTCCGTAGGGGCCGACGCCTATCACGCGGCCCGTGTCATGGTACGATAACCGACACGGGACGCCCGGGGGTCGTCCCCTACAGGGAAAAACCAATGTTTCTGTGATAACACCAACGATTGCACCCGTGCATTGCCTCCCTCCTTGAGGGAGGTGTCACGGCGGCTTGCCGCCGTGACGGAAGGAGTCCCCACGGTCTGCACCCGCCGAAAGGACGGGGGACTCCCTCAGTCGCTGCGCGACAGCTCCCTCAGAGAGGGCGCCCCATCACCTCCGGCATGACCAAAACGCACAGCTTTCCCTGCGCGCTTTGCTGATCCCGGAAACTTTCCCAACGAAGGAAAAAGCCCTATGACCTGGTTAAAAAAGAATTTCGTCTCCCTGTTGGTGCTGCTCATGGCGCTGGTCGGGGTGGGGCTGCTGGTCTATCCCACCTTCTCCGACTGGTGGAACAGCTTCCACCAGAGCCGCGCCGTCGCGGGCTACGCCCAGGCGGTCGCCGAGCTCGACCCCGACCGCTACAAGGAGGTCTTCGAGGCCGCCGAAAAGTACAACGAAAAGCTCTGCAAA
>CADAXW010000059.1 GCA_902792005.1 uncultured Lachnospiraceae bacterium | reverse complement strand
CTCCATGGAGGTAGCACCCTCCTCCAGGTTCATCCCCTTCAGCAGCGCATTTTTGCCATACTTCTTCTGCACCGAAAGGATGGCCTGCTGGATCTTCTCCTCCTTCTCCAGGTCCTTCTCCCGTTTCTCCTTCTCCGCTTTTTTCTCCGGTGTGAAATCCGAGAAGAGGTCCAGCTGCCTTCCGGTTTCCTCCTTCTTCGGCACCTGGTCTCTGGGAAGGATGTGATTTGCCACCACGTTGATCCGCCGGATGGTAAGGGACGGATCCGTGATCCGGTCAAAAAGTCCCAGCACCGCATCTATGATCTCCCTGCTGGAGGACTCATGCTCCGGGAGATTCACTGACCCGTGGGCATGCTTCGGCACCCTGCGGCCGTACCAGTCCGTGGTCACCTCACCCACATATTCTCTGGCCCGGGACTCATCCTGGAGATTCTCGATATCATATCCGATATGAAGCACCATCTGATCCGTCACCAGGCCCTTCTTCACCAGATCCAGAACAAGAAGATCCGTCATTTCATGTACGATCAGCCTTGCCTTGTCTGCCGGATAGGGTTCCTTCAGCACCTGGCCTGTGGAGAGGGAATTCTCCTTCGGCCGATAGCTCTTGATCTCAGGAATGGTGGTCGGCTCCCAGCCCCAGGCATGGTCGATGAGCAGCTCCGCATTGACTCCGAACATACGGTACAGGATATCCTCATCCTCCAGAGAACATCGGGCGATATCTCCCATGGTATAAAGCCCCCGGGCAGCCAGCTTCCGCGCCGTGGCCACGCCGATCCGCCAAAAATCCGTCAGGGGCGTGTGGGTCCAGAGGAATCTGCGGTAGCTCATTTCATCCAGCTCCGCGATACGGACGCCGTCCCGGTCCGCAGGCATATGCTTTGCCACGATATCCATTGCCACCTTTGCAAGATAGGGATTGGTCCCGATCCCTGCCGTGGCCGTGATCCCCGTCTGCGTCAGCACATCCCGGATCATCCGGATGGCCAGGCCGTGTCCCGACATTTTATATGTATTCAGATAAGCCGTTACATCGATGAAAACCTCATCCACGGAGTAAGGAAAGATATCCTCCGGTGCCACATACTGCAGATAAATACTGTAGATCTTTCCGCTGACCTCCATATAATGGCGCATTTGCGGCGGAGCAACCACATAATCCAGCTCCAGAGTCGGATCCTGCTCCAGGGCTGCAGCGTCCGCGCTCTTCCCAGTGAACTCCCTGCCCTTCAGCTGCTTTCTTCTGTGATCATTTACCTGCCTTACCTTTTCCACAACCTCAAAAAGCCGGGCACGTCCCGGAATTCCGAAGGCCTTCAGCGACGGGGTCACCGCCAGACAGATGGTCTTCTCCGTCCGCGTGGGATCGGCCACCACCAGGTTCGTTCCCAGGGGATCCAGACCACGTTCTACGCACTCCACAGAGGCGTAAAACGACTTCAGATCTATGCAGATATAGGTATGGGTTTTCACCGATTTTTCATTTTCCATATCCAAAATCTCTCTTTACAGTTTATCAAATCTGCGTTATCATAAATATGAATAATTTTACACGAATGACATGATTTTAACAAAAAAAGGCATATTATGAAAATCAATCTGAATGAAGTCTTATATGCCGCTTCTTTGGGCCTGGACGCTGCGGAATACGAGTTCCTCGGCGTGACACCCGGTCACTCAAAGCGTATCGCTGCACTGTCGATCATCGTCGGAAAAGCCGTAGGTCTTTCCGATAATGAGTTGATCGATGTTGCGGCTTATTCCATTTTACACGATAATGCGCTGACCGAATTCAACCAGGAGGAGATCGAGTATAAAAGGTATAACGGCGGCCGTGCATATAGCCAGCTCGATTTCATGATCCGTCACTGTACCATCGGTGAGATCAACACCAAGCTCCTGCCGTTCCGTACCAATAACCGGGATGTTATCCTTCTGCATCATGAGAATGCAGACGGCTCCGGTCCGTTCCGCCGGATCAGCCAGCGGACGCCCATCAAGGCTCAGATCATTCATCTCGGAGATATGATCGACACACATTTCAATCTCCTGGATACCAGCGCAGAGAATTACGATAATATCCTGAACTATGTTCGTTCCAATACCGGAACCCTCTTCTCTTTGGAGGTTTCCAACGCCTTCTGCTCCAACTTCAAGAAGAAGCATCTGAAGGTATTTGCCTTTGACAACATCGATGGTTTCCTTCGTTCCTCCATCAAGCATCATGAGGACGAATACACACCACAGGAGGTTCATAACCTGGCAACCCTGCTGGCCCGGATCATCGACTTCAAATCACATTACACCTGCAAGCATTCTCTCGGTGTTGCTACCAAGGCCGAGATCATGGCGATCCATTATAACTTCCCGCAGGAGAAGACCATCCGCTATTATCTGGCAGGTGCACTTCACGACATCGGAAAGCTGATGATCAACAACTCCATCCTGAAAAAGCCTGCAAAGCTGACGGATGAAGAGTATCTGGTCATGAAGAACCATGCATTCTATACCCATGAGATCCTGAAGAACCTGAAGGGTATGCGGGACATCACCGACTGGGCTTCCCACCACCATGAAAAGCTGGACGGTCATGGATATCCCTTCGGACTTTCCGCAAAGGCCCTGACACTGGAAGAGCGTCTCATGACCTGCGTGGATATCTATCAGGCACTGACAGAGGAACGTCCTTACAAGAAGGGCTTCACGCATCAGAAGACCATTGAGATCATGCAGGAAATGGTGGTCAACGGGGAGATCGACGGAGAGATCGTGGAAGAGGTCAATGCCGTCTTCCGCTTCTATCATATTTCCGACCAGCCATCCGTTACCGAAATCCTTCGTGCAACCTGATGCAAGTCATCACCCGCAGATCAAAGGCACGGCTTAGTGCACCATACAATACAGTTAACAAAAACCGGTTCACTGAAGAACCGGTTTTTGTTTTGCCCTGATCTGCCCTGATCTGCCCTGATCCGGCCTGATCCAATCTGTTACCAGGAAATGATCTCATGCCCATCTTCGGTTACGAGCACCTGGATCTCCCACTGAGCCGACATGGAGCCGTCATCTGTATAAACGGTCCAGTCATTTTCCTCATCTACAAAGATCTCCGGCCGTCCCATGTTGACCATGGGTTCGATGGTAAACATCATTCCCGGAACCAGGAGCATATCCGTTCCCCGCTTTGTGGTATATCCTACCCAGGGATCCTCATGGAACTCCAGGCCCACGCCATGTCCTCCGATCTCGCGGACAACGGAGTAGCCGTTTGCCTTGATGTGATCATTTACGGCCTGTCCCATATCTCCCAGGAAGCCCCAGGGCTTAACCTCTTCCAGTCCTTTATATACACTTTCACGAACCACTTCCACCAGCTTCCGGTTCTCCTCCGATACATTTCCGATCAGGAACATACGGGAGGAATCCGAGAAGTATCCGTTCAGGATGGTGGAGCAATCTACATTGATGATATCTCCGTCCTGCAGGATCTCGTCCGGTGAAGGGATGCCGTGGCATACCGCATCATTGACGGAGGTGCAGACACTCTTCGGAAAGCCCTCATAATTCAGCGGTGCCGGGATCGCTCCGCGCTTCGTCGTAACCTCGTATACGATCTTGTCGATATCCTCCGTGCTCATGCCTGCGCAGATCTTCTCAGCCACTGTATCCAGCACTTCCACATTTACCTTTGCACTCTCCTTGATCAGAGCCACCTGCTCCGGCGTCTTGATCATTTTGTGGGTCGGCACCACATGTCCCTGCTTCCGAAAGCCTTCGATCTTATGGTCAAACTCCTCGTGACACTGCTTATACTTCCGTCCGCTCCCACACCAACAGGGATCATTTCTGCCAATCTTCGTTTCCATTTTCTTCCTCCTCGAAATGTACTTCTCCCGGTACTCCCATACCTTTTGAAGCGATTTCGCTTTTGATCTTTTTCGTCAGCCCTTTATCTCCGGGCGTGCTTGTGACTGAGATATCCGGCCCTTCCGGCATCGATGGCCATTCGAAAGGCCTCTGCCATGAGCCCCAGATCATCTGCGGTTGCCAGTGCCGTGTTCGCCATAACTCCGGCGCAGCCAAGCTCCATGGCTTCGCAGGCCTGTGACGGGCATCCGATCCCGGCATCCACGATCACCGGAATATCCACAACCTTCAGCATCTCCTCTATGAAGTCCCGGGTCTGAAGTCCCTTGTTGGAACCGCTGGGAGATGCAAGCGGCATCAGCGCCGCAGCCCCTGCCTCCACCAGCTGCTTCGTCACCCGAAGCTCCGGATAGAAATAGGGGAATACCAGAAAACCCTCCTCTGCCAGAAGCTTTGTGGCTTCCACCGTGGCATGGGGATCCGGCAGAAAATATCTGCTGTCCGTCATGATCTCCACCTTGATCCGGTTTCCCAGCCCCTTATCTCTGGCCTTCCGTGCCATGTTGATGGCATCCTCCACAGAGTGAGCCCCCAGGGTGTTGGGCAGGATCCGGATCCCTTCCGGGATCATATCCAGCGGGCTGTCCTCCGTATCCAGTGTTTTCACTGCAACGGAGATCATTTCCGTCCCGGCCCGATTCACAGCCGAGTCGATCAGTTCCTTTGTATAATGCGCGGTCTTACCGGACCCGAGAAAAAACCGGGAAGTATAGGTCTCCGGTCCGATCATCCATTTCTCCATATCGTACCTCTTTTCAGCAGCCTCGTATCCTGAGGCCTCACACGATATTACATCTGATGCCTTACCACCTTGTAATCGTCTCCGTCCCGATAAAACGGACATTCCTTGTGATGGCTCTCGATCAGCCGGCTGTAGTCATCCTCATCCATATTCACGTCGCACACATAATCCTCGTAATCATCATCATATACAAGGAATGCGCAGGTATCACAGCTTGCCATACCTTCCTCCGTTCTTTCGTCCGCCTCCTGGCCGACGCTCGTTCTTTTCTATTTTCGCACATTTTCTTAAAATATACTACACCTTTTTTAAGGTTTATTTCAGTTTCAGCCCCTATACTTACCTCAAACAGCCGGAAAGCAGCGAGGCTGTTACAAATACCCTCTTTCGCACCGCCCTCCTCTAATCGGTTGCGACGTAAAAGGATCGGGTCCACCCCCTCTCGGACCCGATCCAATTTGTTTTGATTCCGTCTTGTTTCCGTTTTATTCCGGCTCGTTCCAGCTCGTTCCAGCTCATCAGAATTTCCGCATCTCCTCCAGCCGGTTATGCAGCCGCAGAAAATGTTCCAGCATCTCTTTCTCCTGTACCCGGCGGCCGGACATATAATAGGTCGTATGCTGCAGCAGCTCCTCCGGATCATTAAAATGTATCCTGATATCCTGTGCTTCAGCCGCCTCCGCAGGAAGGTCCAGCTTACGCATGAGATGACGGATGGTGCCTACATTTCCGTCCACAAAGGCCGTATAGTCCGGGAAGTAATTCCGGTACAGATCCTTGAAGTAATTGAAATGCGTACAGCCCATGACCAGCGCCGAGTATTCTTCCGGGTGCACCTTGGAGAACTGTGCCTCCAGATATGCATGCAGCTCCGGTGAATCAAACTGCTCCGACTCTGCAAACCGGACCAGCTCCGGCATGGCCAGAAGATCCACGCGGTGATGCTCATCCACCCGCTCGATCAGGTTCTTCAGCTTTGTCTCTCTTAAGGTCACAGGGGTTGCCATGACCAGCACCCGCTTCTCCTCCGTCTGTTCCACGGCCGGTTTTACCGCCGGCTCCATGCCGATGATGGGAAGCTCCAGCTCCTGACGCAGCTGACGGACCGCCACACTGGTGGCAGTGTTGCAGGCGATCAGGATCGCCGACACACCCTGTTCGATCAGAAACGCTGCCGTATTTCGGCAGTAGCCCAGGATCTCCTCCGGCTCCTTATTGCCATAGGGCACATGGTCCGTATCCGCATAGAATATGTATTCCTGACCCGAAAGCTGATGGTATGCCTCCTGAAGCACCGACAAACCACCGATCCCGGAATCAAAAATCCCTATCTTCATTCCAGTGTCTCACCTTCTTTGTTTTTCGCTCCCAAAGACGATCGCTTTGGTTATCCATATCATTTTACCACAGACAGGGCATTCTCACCACCACTATTGCCTTTGAATTCCACAAAAAAGGAGGACGGCTATACCCTGCGTATAGTCGCCCTCCCGGTTACTTAGTTACTTTTGGGAAATGTCCCGCCTTCCTATTTCAGTTTCTTAAATGCGTTCATGTCTGCTTTCAGTTTGTTTTTCGTCTTCGCGGTGACATACTTCTTCTGTGCTTTTGTCAGTCCTCTGTATGCCGCTCTTGCTTCATTGACCGCATCCTTGTCGGACTTCGTTATCTGCTTGGGTTTCGGAAGATTGTTGATCTTCTGAGTAACCTTCAATGCTGCTGCCTTGTTGATCGCGATCGTAAGACCTGCGCGTGCATTCCGGAAGCGATTCTTCGCCTTTTCGGTCACAAGCTTCTTCTGAACCTTTGTCAGCGCCTTGTATGCAGCTAAAGCTTCGTTGATGGCTTCTTTGTCCGACACCTTAACCTTTGCCTTTGCAGGAAGCTTGTTGAACATATCGGTCACTGCCTTCGCTGCTGCTGCATTTGCGCGGTCCTTTTCGATCTTTGCAACCGCCTTATCAACTGCTGTCATTGCCTTTGAAAGCGCCTTAGCAACAGCTGCTTTATCCTTTGCTGCATTGATCTTTGTTTCCCCATCCGTTACCGGCTTGGAAATTGCCGCCTTCTCAGCCTTTGTAGCATCCGACATGGTCTTAGCGCGTGAATAATCAGACAGTCTTTCATTTGCATGAGTCTTTGCTGCTGCAAGTTCTTCTGCTATCACCTGTTCAGCGTCAGCCAGTGCCTTAGCCACTGCCTCATTGAGAACTGCTTTATCAGCTGCCTCATCCAGAGCCTTTGTTGCATCTTCGATCGCCTTTGCTGCATCATTTTTCTGATCTGCTGTTGCATTCTTCGGAAGTTCAGATGCTGCTACGATCGCATCATTCAGTGCCTGAATTGCTGTTTCAATTGCTTTCTTGTCATCAGCAGATGCATATTCATTTGCTGCTACCTCTTCTGCTACCACTTCAACTGCTGCTGCGGATACCAGAGAATCGGCAAGCTTCTGATCTGCCGCTTCCATAGTCTCTTTTGCTATTTCTTCTGCAGCTCTTGCAACCTTGAACTCCTCGATCACGGTGTCAATCACATGCTTAGCACTTACAACCGCTGCCTTTACTGTTTCTACATCCTGTGCATCTGCGATGGCCTTCAGTCCGTCAGCGATAACTCCGTTATAAGTATTCTTCTCTTCCTCTGACATATTTGCCAGGGCCTTTGCCTCAGCGTAGTCATTCAGTCTGTCAGTTGCGGTCTCCTTAGCTGCTGCAAGCGCGTCTGCTACTTCCTCGGCTGCTGCAGAATTAATATCTGCTAACATCGTTGCCGCGGTCAGTTTATCTGCCGCATCCAGGATAGCCTTTGCCACAAGCATCTTCTGTTCTGCCGTTGCATCTACCGGGAGCTTTCCAATTGCTTCGATTGCATCGAGAAGCTCATTTTCCGCATCATTGATTGCCTTCAGGTCATCATTGGAAATATACGGATTGCTCTTAGATGTTGCTGCCGCATTTCTTGCTGTACCTGCAACATCCACTGCATTCCAGATTGCCGCAGTTGCCTCTTCCATTGCCGCTTCCTCGGCTCTGGCTTCTGCAATCTCTTCAAACACTACATCAACCGCTGCCTTGGCAATCTCAAGTACTTCTGCTACTTCTTCCCTGTCCTTTGCCTCATTGATCGCCTTCTGTCCGTCAGCTACAACCTGGTCGATCTTTTTCAGCTCGTCTACTGTTGCATCTGCCAGAACCTTTGCCTGAGCATAGTCTGTCAGTCTTCCGATTGCAATTTCCTTGGCTGCTGCAAGCTTGTCTGCCTCAACCTTTGTTGCTGCGGAGTTTTCATTTGCTGCATTCACTACTTCGAGCAGTTTCTCTGCTGCATCCTGGATTTCCTTTGCAACAAGCTTTTTCTGTATTG
>CADAXW010000058.1 GCA_902792005.1 uncultured Lachnospiraceae bacterium | reverse complement strand
TTCTGAGGCGCGCAGCGACGAAGAATCTTTGAATCAGGCAGATCCTTCGCTTCGCTCAGGATGACATCCACCCGCTCAGGAGGACACTCACCTGCTCAGGAGAACACCCACCCGCTCAGGAGGACACTCACCCTCGTACCACCTGGTTCTTCCCCTGCTTCTTGGCCTTGTAGAGTGCATCATCCACACGCATACACAGGATATCCGGATCTTCCCCGGAGACGGCCTCGGCAACCCCGAGACTCATGGTCTGATGTTCACAGTGGTCAAATCCGATCTCCGTGAAGCTTTTCCGCATGATCTCCGCGATCCCGGCCGCCATATCCAGATCAAAGCCCGGAAGCATCACCATGAATTCCTCACCGCCCCAGCGTCCGGCCACACTTCCCGGCGCATGTACATCGATCGTACGCTTCAGCATTTCCGCCAGGCGGATCAGGACCTGATCTCCTTCCGCGTGGCCATAGGTATCATTTACCTTTTTAAAATCATCCACATCCATCATGATCAGGGACACGGGTTTCGTGGAAATGCCCTCTTCGGTTTCATCGCTGAACCGGTTCACCCTTTCCGTGATCCTTCTCTGGATCTCCATACGGTTGTACAGTCTGGTCAGTCCATCCGAGATCGCCACCATTTCCAGCTGACGATTGGCAGCTGCCAGTTCCTCCGTAGCCGCCTGGATAAATGTGGCAAGCCGGTTTACCATGGATACTCGTCCGGAGAATTCCATGCCATACCCTTCCATGGACGGCATCTCCTTCTGCTCGATGACGTCGCCTTCCCGAAGTGCTCCTACCACAAGCGTAACATTGTGCTGATTCAGGTGCTCCTTCGTCCGCAGAAACTCACCGGATGTGAAGAAGCCCGAAGCCGGAGCAAGCAGCTGGAAGGGCGCAGTCTCGCGGGAGACCTCCGAACCCCAGAAAGTCCGTCTGGCGCCACAGGAATAAAGCTTGATCACTTCCGGACTGAACCGGTTCAGGGCCTTGATCTCTCTGGCGACCTCGCGCAGTATGGTTTCCGGATCGCCATAGGAGATCCGGGCCATATCGCCTTCGTACATATCCGAGGTCATGACCAGCGCACCATCATCCAGACTGACTGTAGGTGCCCGAAGAAGCTGGATCCCGTTATGATTGAAAACGAACGGGAACTCCAGAGTGTTGCTGAAGAAATTCTCATCATTTTCTATATTCAGATATCTGTAGTACGTATCATATGCCGGACGGTTTTCGATCTCATACAGCACATTTCTCTTAACCTTTGTGATCTCAAGTTCGCGCCCCAGAGGCTTCCACCCGGTGATATAGGTGGTCTCCACGTGAAGATCGTCTCCGCCCATAAGTACAAATACGACGCCATGATCTGTATAGCCTCCCACACTGGAGAACACACAGGCTTCGTCGTCATTCATATCCCTGTTAAATGCGCCGCCTCCGTAGATCGCTATATCTCTCCGGGCCGCACGAAAGCGATCCGAGAAGCCGGTCATGGACATGCCGCGGATCGTAACCAAAAGCTCTATCGCTGTCACCCATGTATTATCGTCCAGAAACCGAAGCAGTTCCGAGGTGACACGGGATTCATTCTCTTCATTCAGATCATACTGCAGGATCTGCACCCTGCTTGTGGGATATTCAAATACCGTACAGGTGATGGCTATGGTTCTTCCCGACAGCTCCCCGTTAATGATATGACCATTGGTGGAGCAGCCGAAAATGAGTGCATCCGGGATCTCATCCTTGATGGTATCCATTACCTTTTCTACCGCTTCCCGGTCGATGATATCGATGAATACCTGAAAAACCATCCGGGAATAGATCTTCGTCCTGGACCACTGTCTGATCTTACGAAGCTCCCGTACCAAAGCATCCTGCCCTTTATAACCGAACTGAAACTGACGCATACTATCCCCCCTTAAGTAACCTGATCGTATAGTCAATGCCAAAAATACCCACACATCACCATATTATCCCGTCATATAAAATGTGTCAAGCACGCTATCTTCCTGTCACTGTCCCAAATACGAACACAACCTCCGGAATGTGCATAAAACAACATTCGGAGGTTGTGCATAGTATATTGAGATATAAAAGGCGTGATCGATCACTCCGACAGAGCCAGATCCACAGTCAGCCGGCTTACCAGCTGCGGGATGGTCTCCTCGAAGTTCACTCCGTACCAGGGCTCCTTCGGGTCCTGCTTGGTGACACGGATGGTGTCTGCTGTATAGTCTGCTGCCAGCGCAAATGCTCTCTCTCTGGAGAGTCCGCGTACCAGTCCTCCGACTGCGACCGATGCGAAGATATCGCCGGTTCCGTGATATGCCGCATCCACCTTGTCGTTCTGGTAAATGAAGTACTCGTTGGTTCTGGTATCCAGTCCGTATACTCCGGTCTTGCCCTCGCTGAGAGAGATGCCGGTAAGTACAACCACCTTGGAACCAAGTGCCGCCAGCTTGCCCAGCAGCTCCTTTACATAGTCCTCATCATACTCTTCCTTATATTCCGTATCTGTCATGAAGCATGCCTCTGTCAGGTTCGGCACGATGATGTCGGCCGCGCCGCAAAGTCCGGCATTCAGCTTTGCATAAGCCTCGTCAAAGGCCGGATACAGCTTTCCGTTGTCTGCCATGACCGGATCGATGAATACCAGTGTATCATCGGACTTGAACATTTCAAAGATCTTCTTCGCGATCTCGATCTCCTCTGCGGATCCGAGATATCCGGTGTAGATCGCATCAAACTCCACACCCTCTGACTTCCAATGCTCCACGATAGGCATCAGCTGATCCGTCAGATCCTTGACTGTGAAGTTCTTGAACATGGTATGTGTCGACAAAACTGCTGTCGGCAGGATCACCGTTTCGATCCCCATTGCGGAGATCACCGGCAGAGCAACGGTTACGGAACATTTTCCGAGGCAGGAAATGTCCTGGATGGTTAATACTCGTTTCATAATAATATAATACTCCTTCTTTCCCTTTTCTTTGCAGGAATGTTTGTATTATACTATTTTCTGACCATGTTGAAATGTCCAATTCTATTATTTTTTATATGGTCAGATTGTCAGGCACTCTTCACGCACCCTATTCCGCGCGTCGCCTACAGCTCCCTCTTCTTCAGAAACTCCTCCGCCTCCGCTTTCGCGTCCGCGAACACCTCGCCCTTCTCGTTCAGGATCTTCTTCTGCATGATGGCACGGATCTTCTCCGAAAATGTAGACGCTTTCCGGAACAGGTTGATGTGCTCCGAATTGTACTTCGCAAAGCTGATCCCCCGCTTTTCGATAATGCTCTGCATGTCTTCATTCAGAAGCACCATCTCCATATCCAGCCGGGTCAGCATCTGATAGTACCGCATCACCACAAGCCGGATCCCGCGGTTCTGCTCCATCTGGCGATGGAAGGTCTCTATCAGCTCCTCCAGCTGCTTCTTGCTTCCGGAAGCTTCCTCCGCCCCCTGCTTTGCATTCTCTCCCGGGATCAGATCCGCATTCTCCTTGGGATACTCTGTGTTCCAGAGGGTCCGCTCCAGGTCGGACATTCCCGTTGCGTCCAGCAGGCTTTCCGTGATCCGGATGGTATCCATCAGGATCACATCCTTCATGTTATTATATGCCGTCAGGAGATCCCGTGTCTCCTCACAGCTCTTTTCCATCTGTTCGGCTGCGGACATGGCATCTGCCGCTTTCCGCTCTCTTTCAAGACCAAAGAATAAAAATGCCATACCCTCACCCCCTTTGAACCATGATATCTCGTGCATTTGCGGTAATGATCCGAACCCGCTCCTTCACATTTGCGATCTGCTGCTTCAGATCCGGTGTTCCCTCCGCCGCCTTCTGCTGCAGGAAGAGAAGCTCCCGCTCCGCTGCCGCCTTCGCCCGGAGCACCTGCTCCATCTGGAGAAAATCATTCTCCTCGATCTCCAGCTTGCGCACCGCTTCGTCCACCAGCCTGCGCTCCGGATCCGTATAGTTCAGATCCGACAGAGCCACCACCAGGAGGTTCCACACCAGCAGCCTGCCGGGGATGCAGTCGTCCGTGAGCACATTTCCGAGCTCCTTGAATTCCTTCGCCGCCGCATGCATCCAGAAGATGGAACACGGTGTCCCCCTCTCCCTTGGTCAGCGCGGTGTTCTGACATTCCCATAAAATGTCGGCTCGAAAGCTGTCATACCGGTCGTCCACCAGCCTCCCCACCTCATCAAAGGCGGAGCGCTCCTCGTCATAAATGATGCCGTCCATGGCCATCATGTAGTAGAGGATCTTCAGCGCATTTTTCTTCTTAATTGTAACCATCGCCTTCTCCTTTCCTGGGCATTTCCCCTGTCTTCCATCATATTATCCGGCACCGCAGGTGTCAAGAACCGCTGTTTGACAATCCTATCCGTAAATGTTACATTTGAGAGTGTGAGAGCCGCCATGTCATGTACAGAAATCATGGCGCACGCGGTCATGGCGTGCATGGCGATTATGACAGACACAGGAAAAGGGAAACTATGCGAAATACGATCACTCCGTTACAAAAAAAATTAACGATTCTGGATCTGATCCTGATCATCATCCTTCTGTTCATCATCGGCGTTGCAGAATTCCGGGCCGGCGAGCTGGATCTTTATTACAAACCGGAAAATCCCGTCAGCAAATACGTGGGCATCCATGCCGCATTTCCGGATGAGGAAATCGCGAAGATGCGAACCGAACTCGATGATGAGGATGTCCACGTGCATCTGACACCCAGCAAGTCCGGAACCTCTGAGCTGCTGCTTAAATGTGTTCAGTCTTATGATCCCATAGTTGCATCGTCCTACAATGAATTCATCACGGTGACAAAAACCGGGTTCATTTATACCGACGAATACGACTTCAATGGTATCCATGGTGTTTTCGCCATGCTTCCGCTGCTCTGTATTCTGCTTACCGGCTGTTTCATTTTGTGGTACCGGGAAACCCGGCGCGTTCGGTATTATTCCAATCGATCCATTATGGATCTGAGTCTTGCGATCTACTTTGCCGTTCAGGCCCTGGCCTTGATCGGGGTCCTGGTCTACAGTCTGCTGATCCGATCCGAACCGCTGCAGGGCATGCACCTGTTCACCAAAAATGCGTATATGATGACCCTGGTCTGCCTGCTGACTCTCCCTCTGCTCTTTATCTTTGCTCTCGTATTGATCATCAGCAATCTGAGGGGGAGGAAGGATGCGAAACAGGAACCATTTCCGGAAAACAGCAAAAAGGGGATCCGGCACGGTATTATGCTGATGTGCTTCACCACTGTCCTGATGATCCTGGCGCTTACATTTCCCCGTTCGCTGAATGTTAATCCGGATTCGATAACGGAAAACATCTTTCACAGTGCGATTTCCGGAGTATTCTTCTACTTCATCTGTGTCATGGCCTCCACAGTGATCCTCAGCATAAAGAGCGGGCGCCGCGTACCGGAATATACCAAGGACTATATCATTATCCCGAACTGCATGATCCGGGAGGACGGCACGCTTTCCGAGCTTATGAAGGGACGGGCAGACAGAGCCATCACCTTCTATCAGGAACAGATTGCCCGGGGCGAGATCCCGCCGCACCTGATCCCCTCCGGCGAAGAGAGCGGGGGCACGCACATTTCCGCCGGCGAAGCGGTCCGGAATTATCTGATAGAGCAGGGCGTCCCCGCAAAGCACATCCTGACAGAAACAAAAGCTGCCAACATACTGGAGAGCATGAAGCTCTCTTCCACTATGATCAGCGAAAAAGACGAAACACTGTCCAAAAGCGACAAGAGTCTCAGAACCCGCAAAAGAAATAAGAACGGCGAACCGAATATCGCCTTCTCCACCTCCGACTTCGAAGTATTCCGGAGTGGTATCATCGCAAGCGAGGCTGAGATGAACATCGATGGAATGGGAGCAAGATCAAAATGGCACTACTGGCCGGGCTCCATAACCCGCGAGTTTTTCGGATTGATCTCACGGACCTGGAAACAGCAGATCCTGGCAGTGATCCTCATCGCCCTCCTGTCCATCATCATGAGCAACACCCACTGGGTGATCCTGCTGCTGCCGTAAGGGTGTGACAAAGGGGACAGTCCCCATTGTCACGTTTTCCCGGGAAAACGTGACATCGGGGACTGTCCCTTTTGTCTTATCGCTTGGAGAACTGTATGAGCGGGATCCAGAGGACATGCCGGTGGCATGTCCTCCCCGCGAATGTCATGACCGGCTATGCCGGTCATTCCCCAGTTCTCCGTGATAAACAAAAAGATCCCCCGCAAATGCGGGGGATACTTTTTGTTTATCGCTTGGAGAACTGGGGAGCACGACGTGCACCCTTGAGTCCGTATTTCTTTCTCTCTTTCATTCTCGGATCTCTGGTCAGGTAACCTGCCTTCTTGAGAGCCGGACGGAAGTCTTCACTTGCCTCGTTCAGAGCTCTTGCAATACCGTGACGGATCGCACCAGCCTGTCCGGTGAAACCACCACCGTAAACATTTACAAGTACATCATACTTACCATCTGTACCTGTTACTGCGAACGGCTGACGAACGATAACCTTCAGAGTATCAAGACCGAAATAATCATCAATGTCCTTCTTATTGATCACAATCTTACCGGTACCCGGTGTGATATATACACGGGCAACGCTGCTTTTTCTTCTACCTGTTCCGTAAAATCTTGTAGACTTTGCCATAACCTATTCCTCCTACTCTTAGTACTTGATCTCGAGCACTTCCGGCTGCTGACCAAGCTGCTTGTGCTCCGGACCTGCGTATACGAAAAGTTTCTTGTACATCTGTCTGCCAAGAGGTCCCTTCGGAAGCATACCCTTAACTGCATGCTCTACAACAGCTTCCGGCTTCTTCTCAAGCATCTCCTTCAGTGTTCTGGACTTCAGACCACCTACATAATCGGAATGGCTATAATAAATCTTGTCATTCATCTTGTTGCCGCTAACCTTGATCTTGTCAGCATTAACAACGATCACATAATCACCTGTATCAATGTGCGGTGTGAAAATCGGCTTATTCTTACCGCGCAGCACCTTAGCCACCTCACTTGCGAGGCGTCCCAGTGTATGACCTGTAGCATCAACTACATACCATTTTCTTTCAATCGTCGATGGGCTTGCCATAAAGCTCTTCATCGCAACTTCCTCCTTCAAATATACACTTGTAATCTGGCCGGACAGTTTCTTCTGTCTTAAGCCTTCCGCATCCTTTCCGTCATGGTAAATGTCCGAAAACCATATGAAAAGGAAATGTATCATGAAAACGTTTGTTCCGGGGCATGGTACAAACGATTTTCTAAGCAACACATACCGTCACAGATAAATATTCTATAACACGCGTCCGCGCGTGTCAAGGATTTTCTGCGTTCGTTTCCGATTCTTTGCGATTCTTTGCATCATCCTTCAATCCATAAAGCTGACTCCCGAGAATACCAGCACCAACGCGGCAAGGCCGAACATGATGCCCCATCCCATGATGAGCCACTCGTATCCTGCCTTTTTCCTGAGCAGTCCGGCTCTTGCCTGATAGTCCTCAAACTCGGCAAGCTTCATCATCTCATCCAGAACCGCCTGCTGCTTCTCCGACATTTCATCCAGGAAGACGAAGTCCTCTCCCGCGGCCGGCTGATCCAGATGCTCTCTCTTCGCCCTTGCCTTGAAGTCCTCGATCTCCTTGATCCGATGCTTCAGGAAATGTTCTTCCTCCGCAAATGTAACGATGTCGTTCTTTGCCCGGTATGTCCCATGAAGCGCCGGCTTCGTCAGCACATTATAGGTCCACTGCGTATTTACCAGATCCCTTGCCGCTGCCGGCAGAGCAAAGAACACACTGACGAGAATGACCGGTACCGTAAGCACCTTGAATACAAGATACACAATTCCCCAGACCGCATCTTCCGTTCCGAACATCAGACAGAACTGCGTAAGAAGTATCATAACCGCCGGGACCACAAGCAGGAACGCGAACACATGCCACCATGCAGCATTCTTTTCCTTCCTGAGATTATCCTTTTTCTCCGGAAGCCTTCCCAGCTGGTCCATGTACAGCATGTACGTATTTTCCATCTGCTTTTTATACATGTTATAGGAGTCCGTGTAGCCATTGTCTGCGTGATCAAGCCACGCCTGATGCCAGCTCTCACTTCCGACCTTTGCCCATGGAGGCGGTTCCCATCCCTTCTTAAACCTGGGATCCTCTGCCTCTGCCTGCTGATCGGCCTCTCCTTCCGGTTTAACCAATTCGTATGCCATAACATCCCCCTCTATTTATTGTCCTGCATGCCATCCTGCGCACTATCCGATATGTCATCCTGCGCACCATCCGATATGCCATCCTGCGTACTATCCGATATGCCATCCTGCGTACTATCCGATATGTCATCCTGCGCACTATCTGGCATGCCATCCCAGATGTGCAAGCGTCATAGCGCTACATTTCATTATACTATATCACGGCAGATATTCAATCCCAACCAGCGTCAGCCCCTGGGGCTCCGCCGTGGGCCCTGCCTTGCTCCTGTCGCAGGCAAGAAGGATGTCCTTCATTTCCTCCGGAGCCTTTAATCCCATTCCGATCTCCATCAGAGTTCCGGAAATGATGCGCACCATGTTATAAAGAAAGCCGGTCCCTTTGACCCGGATCCGTATCCTGCGGGGTTCCTCCGGATCCCGGAAGCACTTCAGCTCCGTAATGGTCCGGACGGTGGTAGTCGCCTGACTTCCCGCCGAGCAGAAGCTTGCGAAATCGTGGGTTCCCACCAGATAATCTCCGGCCTGCTGCATCTTCTCCACATCCAGGTCATAGTAGGAAAACTTGGTATAGAGCCGTTCCACCGGATTTGCAAAGCTGTGATTCCAGATCCTGTATTCGTAGGTCTTCACCGAATCACAGTGTCTGGGATGGAACTCCGGATCCACCTCCTCGGAGCTCTGGATCTTTATATCCTCCGGAAGCCTTGTATTCAGCGCGTAGGACAGCTTCTCTGCAGGGATACGGGTATCCGTGTCGAAAACCGCTACATTTCCGAGAGCATGCACCCCGGAATCTGTCCGGCTGGCTCCGATCACCCGGATCTCCTCACCCAGAAGCGCTGTCAGCTCCCGGTTCAGAACCTCTTCAATTGTGATCCCGTTGGGCTGCAGCTGCCACCCACAGTAATTCGTGCCATCGTAGGCCACCACCAGCTTGACTCTCTTCATCCGATTACACCCTATATGATCTTACGCACGCATGCGTTCACGCAAATGCGCTCGCGCATCCACCATTCTTCACGCCTTCGCACGTTCCTATCTGTATACTACATGAATATTCGTATCACCAGCATCCCTGCCGCATATAACAGCATGATGCCTGCAGCGACTCTGTCAATCCTGTGATACTCCAGGGGTTCCATCCGGCTCCGCTTCTCCCCTGCATTATAACCTCTTACGTCCATGGCGTCCGCCAGACGGCCTGCATGGCGCAGCGTACTGCGGAACAGCGGGATCAGCATGGGGATCATCCGGGCCGCACGCTGAAGTGGATTCCCTTCCTCATAAACAGCCCCTCTGGAGGCGGCTGCGATCTTCAGCCGCTCCATTTCCCGTCCCAGCTGAGGCAGGAAATCGAAGGCAATGGCGATGGACATGGCCCCGCCTTCACCCAGCATAAAGCCGGATCTCAGCCCGTCCAGGATATCTCTCGGTTCCGTGGTCTTGGAAAAGATCACGGACATCAGCGTGATCAGAGCGATCTTCCAGAAGGTGATGAGCACCGTCGTAAGCGGCAGCCAGATCAGACAGAACAGTTCTGTCACTGTCAGCATGATCAGCACACTTCTTGCCGATTTCAGCAGACTGAGAAGCGGACAGAAGGACATGCCCCAGGCCGCAATAAAAACAGCCGAAGAAATCCCCAGTGCAAGCGGATGCACGGAGATGGATACCAGGATCACATATCCGATCAGAAAATATAGTTTTACTCTGGGGTCAAGCTTCCGCAGGAAGCCCTCTCCTGCCTCATACTGGCCCTTGGAAACACTCTTTTCCATCTTCTTCCTCTATCTCAACCACACACACTTCATACCGACTTTGCGCTGGCATTCTGCAAGCCTCACGCTCCATCAGCGTTAATGCGCCGTCAGCACCACTGCATTCCCCTGCTTTGCATAACTCTCGATCATTCGTCTCACGATCCTCTGTCCCTCAGGATCCAGCCCTGCGTAGGGCTCATCCAGGATCAGGACCCGCGGTTTCATTGCCAGGATGCCGGCGATGGCCACCCTGCGCTTCTCTCCGCCGGACAGCTTCTCCGGCCGCCGGTTCCAGAGTCTCTCCGAAACCGCCAGCAGGCGAAGGGCTTCCTCCGCGTCCCTCTTTGCGATCTCGTCCGCTCTTCCGGCACTTAAGGGGCCGTACATAACATCCCGGAGCACCGTCTTCTCAAACAGCTGATCCTCCGGTGCCTGCATCACGTATCCCGCAAAATGTCGCACCGGCGCCATAGGCACCACTTCTTTTGCATGGAACAACGACCATTTCCTCCGGCTGCCTGCCAGGGGAAGATGGGTTCCACCCACAACGATCTGTCCGCTCTGAGGTGCCAGGGTTCCGTTCATGAGTTTACATAATGTGCTCTTTCCTTCTCCAGTACCACCCAGGATACAGTAGATCCCGCCGGCACGTACCTCAGCTGAAAAGCCGTCCAGAACCATCTGTTTTCCATAACGGAAAACCACCTGTTCCATTTTGATCAATATCTCTTCTGACTCCGATCTCCTTCGGATCGCCCAGCGAAGCTTTCCCTCCGGATCCAGATAGGAAGAGGCTTCCTCTACCGTCATATCCGACGCTTCCTCAAAGATCACCGACTCCGGGGAAGCCGTATCTCCCGGAAGAACCTCCTCGACATGTCCGCCCTCAAGAACCAGGACACGGTCCA
The DNA here is from genome assembly GCA_902792005.1 of uncultured Lachnospiraceae bacterium. Classification (GTDB taxonomy): domain Bacteria; phylum Bacillota; class Clostridia; order Lachnospirales; family Lachnospiraceae; genus Eubacterium_Q. The sequence continues at coordinate 1,344 of CADAXW010000058.1, read as the reverse complement.
CCTTCTTCAGAACCTCGGGATCATGACTGACGATAAGCACCGTCTGTTTGCTTCTTCTGGCAAGCGAGAGAAGCAGCGAAAGGACCTCCCGTCCCTCCTCTTCTCCTTGCATGGAAAGAGGCTCATCCAGCAGCATCAGCTCCGCCCGGAGCATGAGCACCGATACAAGGGCTGCACGCTGCTTCTGACCGCCGCTAAGCTCCGTAAACGGCCTTCCTTCGGGAATATCCGACAGAAGCCTGCCCTTCAGCCCTTCCCAGCGTTTACGGATGATCTCAGGGGCCACAGCATGGTTCTCAGGTCCGAAGGCTGCGTCCTGTGGGATCCCGGAAAAAACCATGGTATCCTCCGGCGCCTGAAATGCGACGCCCACCTTCCGGCGCAGCTGCTCCAGATCATGGGCATGGAACGGGTCCAGCCCTTCCATAACGATCTCTCCCATGGATTCCGTGCGCATCAGACCGGACAGATACCGGAGCAGCTCACTCTTGCCCGAACCATTCGGACCGGTGATGCCGATGATCTCCCCCGCCTTGATCTCCCCGCTGATGGAGCTGCCGGAGATATGCTTCATATGCAGTTCTTTGAGCTTGATACTGAGACCCATAGCATATCCTTACAACACGATAGACCGCCTGCCCTGATCTGCAGATTCCGAACAGGCATACTCTAACAATTTGATTCGAAAAAAGGGGATACCGTTTTCACGATATCCCCTGAGAGAATTCTGCGAATTAAACGAGCTCCAGGAAAACTTCCAGAGCGCCGTCGCCCTTTCTCTGACCGATCTTAACGATACGTGTATAACCACCGTTACGACCAGCGTACTTTGTGCCAAGTTCTGTGAAGAGCTTCTCTGTCAGGTCAACCTTCTTGGTTGCAGCCTTTCTACCAGCCTGCTCCTTCGGGATCTCAACAACCGGATACAGAACCTTCAGCATCTCACGACGTGCATGAAGGCGGCTCGGAAGATCCTTCTTAACCTTCTTCTCAACCTCGTCATAGAGAGTAACCTTCTTACCGTCTACAACCTCTTTCATGCGCTTGCCGTCTTTATCCTTGCGGGCAACCTTTGCTGTAACAGTTACCTCTTCGAAGTTGTCCTTTTCCTTAACACCCATGGTGATCAGCTTCTCAGCAATCTTGCGAACTTCCTTCGCTCTTGCCTCAGTTGTTCTGATCTTACCATGATAGATAAGCTGTGTTACCTGACTCCGAAGTAATGCTTTTCTCTGATCGCTCTTCTTACCGAGCTTTCTGTACATTGCCATAGTATAATTTCCTCCTTACCCGTGACACGGGTCTTCACTTTGCGTACTGAACCTTCCGCTTAAGTGGTATTTG
>CADAXW010000057.1 GCA_902792005.1 uncultured Lachnospiraceae bacterium | reverse complement strand
CCGGCCATGGATAATGACAGCATGCGCCGGGGACGTCCCACGGTTCATGTGGCATTCGGCGAGGATATCGCCATTCTGGCAGGGGATGGGCTGCTGAACTTTGCTTACGAGCTGGCGGCCTTTGCCATGGAACTGTCACCCGAGAAGCGCAGTGTGGAGCTGGCCATGCGGATCCTGGCAAGACGTCCGGGCCTTTATGGTATGCTGGGCGGACAGACGGCAGATGTGACACTGTCAGGCTCCAAACTGTCGGAGAAACAGCTTACATTTATCTATGCGAATAAAACCGCAGCACTGCTGGAATGTGCCATGCAGATCGGTGCGGTTCTGGGCGGCGCAACCGCCTTTGAGACAGAGCAGATCCGAAAGGCTGCCTATGCGGCCGGCATCGCATTTCAGGTGCAGGACGACATTCTGGACCAGATCGGAGATGCTGAGGTTCTGGGCAAGGAGGTTGGCCAGGACGAGAGAAATGAGAAAACAACCTATGTTACACTTCATGGGCTTGACGCTGCAAAGCAGTATGTGCAGTATCTGACGGACGAGGCAAATAAGGTGCTTCGTGAGATCTTTTCAGAGGAAAATGCGCCGGCAGCGGATCTGGTACAGCTCTTACAGAGTCTGGTCAACCGGAACAAGTAGGAATGCAAAGGAGGAGACGGGATGCGTCTTCTGGATCAGATAGAAAAGGAAAATGATATAAAGAAGATCCAGCCTGCGGACTACGGGAAGCTGGCCGAAGAGATCCGGGAATTTCTTCTGGATAAGGTGAGTCAGACCGGAGGACATCTGGGTGCGAATCTGGGAGCCGTAGAGCTCACCATGGCGCTTCATCTCTGCATGGATCTGCCGGAGGATAAGATCGTCTTTGACGTGGGCCATCAGAGCTATACCCATAAGATCCTTACGGGTCGGAAGGCAGGGTTTGATACACTGCGTCAGCTGGATGGAATGAGCGGGTTCCCGAAGGGCTCGGAGAGCCCCTGCGATGCCTTTGATACGGGGCACAGCTCCACATCCATTTCCGCAGCCCTTGGTATCTATATGGCGGCCAGGATAAAGCAGCAAAAGGATCCGTCCGTCGTGATCCCACGGGTGGCAGCGGTGATCGGTGACGGCTCCATGACCGGCGGTATGGCATATGAGGCACTGGATGCGGTGAGTCAGCTGAAGGCTCCCATCCTGATCATCCTGAATGATAATGAGATGTCCATCGGCAAGAATGTAGGCGGCTTTTCCAAAGCGCTGAACCGCATTCGTGCCGGACGTTCCTATAATGAATTAAAAAATGATGTGGAAAATGCGCTGATGACCATTCCCAATGTGGGACCGAAGGTTGCCCGGAGCATCAAACGTTCCAAGGATTCCATCCGGAATCTTCTGGTGCCGGGTATGTTCTTTGAGGAGATGGGACTTACCTACATCGGCCCTGTGGATGGCCATAATACCCAGGAAATGGTGGAGAACTTCGAACGGGCCTTCCGGCTGAACAAGCCCATCATTGTCCATGTGAAGACCAAGAAAGGAAAGGGGTATCTCCCAGCGGAGCGCCATCCGGAGCGGTTCCACGGCATCGGACCCTTTGACGTTTCCACCGGTGAGCCGACTGCGGCCCGGTATAAGACATTTACGGATGTGTTCGCAAAGACCGTGCTGAGCATGGGAGAGAAGTATCCGAACCTGGTGACGGTTTCAGCCGCCATGGTCCGGGGGACAGGCCTCAGAGCCTTCCAGCGCGCGTATCCGGACCGATGCTTTGACGTAGGTATCGCAGAACAGCATGCGGTTACATTTGCGGCGGGCCTTGCAAAAGAAGGGATGATCCCCATGGTGGCCATCTATTCCTCTTTCCTGCAGCGGGCCTATGACCAGATCCTGCATGACGTCTGTCTGCAGAAGCTGCATGTGATCTTCATGATCGACCGGTCCGGCCTGGTGGGCGGAGACGGCGAGACCCATCAGGGGATTTATGATACGGCTTATCTGGATGAGATGCCGGGACTGACGGTAATGAGCCCCAGAAACGGCGCGGAGCTGACCCGTATGATGGAAGCGGCCATGGACATGGAGGGGCCGGTAGCCATCAAATATCCAAAGGGAAGTGCACTGGACACTCCGGTACAGACCATCGCTCCCATTGAACTCGGGAAGGCGGAGTACCTCCGGCATAAACCGGAGGGAGAAGGAAAGCATGTAACCATCGTATCTGTTGGCATCATGGCTCCGGAGGCGGAAATGGCCGCCAAGATCCTGGAGCGCGAGGATGGGGTGCATGTATCCCTGATCAATGCCCGGTTTATCAAGCCACTGGATGAGCAGATGCTCTGCGGTGCTGCCGGGGAAAGTGATCTTCTGGTCATTCTGGAAGAGGCTGTGGAACACGGAAGCTACGGTGAGGCTGTGGCTTATCATATGCAGAAGAAATGTGCGAATACCGCATTTCTTCATATCTGTATCGAATCGGAGATCGTACCTCACGGTACTGTAGCGGCTCTTCGAAAGCGGCTGGGACTGGATGTGGACTCTGTAGTTGACCGGATCCGAAAGGAACTGAAGAAGTGAAAAAAAGACTGGATGTTTTGCTGGTAGAGCAGGGACTTGCAGAGTCCCGGGAAAAGGCAAAAGCGATCATCATGTCCGGCATTGTGTATGTGGACAATGAAAAAGAAGATAAGGCCGGGAGCACATTTGAGGAAACCTGTCAGGTGGAGGTGCGGGGCAAGACGCTGCCCTATGTGAGCCGGGGCGGGCTGAAGCTGGAAAAGGCCATGAAGACCTTTCCGATCCGGCTGGAGGATACCATCTGTATGGATGTGGGTTCCTCCACAGGCGGCTTCACGGACTGCATGCTCCAGAACGGTGCAAGGCAGGTGTTCGCTGTGGATGTGGGGCACGGACAGCTGGCGTGGAAGCTCAGGAACGATCCCCGTGTGGTCTGTATGGAAAAGACCAATATCCGTTATGTGACAAAGGAACAGATCGGCGGTGTGGAGCTGGACTTCGCATCCATCGATGTGTCATTTATTTCCCTGACCAAGGTGCTGCCGCCGGTGTATGAGATGCTTCGGCAGGGAGGTGCCGTGGTGGCCCTGATCAAGCCTCAGTTTGAGGCGGGGCGGGAGAAGGTTGGAAAGAAGGGCGTTGTCCGGGATAAGAAGGTGCACCAGGAGGTGATCGAGAAGATCCTGGAGTTTGCTCCCACCCTTGGGCTTATCCCCTGTGGACTTACCTATTCGCCGGTCAAGGGACCGGAGGGAAATATCGAATATCTTGTCTGGCTGGTGAAGGATACGGAGGCCGAGATGCCTTCCGGACTTTCGGCAGAAGCGGTGGTGGAGGAAAGCCACCTGGCGCTGGACAGGTAAAAGGAGACCGGTTATGCATTTTCTTCTTTTTTCAAATGTAATGAAGGATCCGGAACAGGAGATCACCGGACGTCTGGAGGAAATGATCCTGTCCCGGGGACAGCATTTTTCCAAGGTGCTGGAGGGAGACAGGGACTCGGAGACGGTGATCGAAGAAAGCCTTTTAAAACAGCTGGATTATGTGATCGTTCTGGGCGGTGACGGTACGATGCTTCGTGCCAGTCATGCCATAGGAGAGCACCCGATCCCCATGATCGGACTGAACCTCGGAACCACAGGGTTTCTGACGGAGGTGGAATGCTCCGCCATGGAGAATATGGTGGAACGGCTGATCAGAGGGGATTACATCATTGAGGAGCGTATGCAGCTGGAAGGGATCATCCGGCGGAAGGATCCCTCGCAGCCCGAGGAACGGTTTACCGCTCTTAATGATGTGGTTGTCATCCGGGAAGGCGTTCTTCGACTGATCGCCCTGAAGATCTATGTGAATAATATCTTTTTTGATACCTACGAGGCGGACGGAGTGATCCTTTCAACTCCCACCGGCTCCACAGGATATAATCTTTCTGCGGGAGGACCGCTGGTATCACCCAGGACCAGTCTCATGGTCCTGACACCCATTTCCCCGCACTCGCTGTCAAAGAAGAGTGTGGTATTTGGTGCAGGAGACCGGATCAGGATCGCACTGGAGGAGAAGCGGAAGACGCAGGTCAATGAAGCGATCGTTTCCTTTGATGGATTTAAGAATTATGAGATGTCCGTGGGAGATGAGGTAGAGGTGGTTGCGGCCCAAACCCCGCTCCGTCTGGTCCGGTTTGAAGATCGGAGCTTCTACCAGGTGATCTCCAGAAAGCTGAGCCAGAACTGACTTGGGGACGGCTGGAATGATTGGATGTATGGCGGCGCGGATACATGAAGGTATGAAGGTATGAAAAAAGAGAAAAGACAAAAGAAGATTCTGGAGCTGATCGCGGAACGATCCATCGGAACCCAGGAGGAGCTGACTAAAGCGCTTCTGGCGGAGGGCTGTCAGACCACCCAGGCCACAGTGTCACGGGATATCAGGGAGATGGGACTCCGGAAGGTTTCAGAGGATGGCCGGGGAAGCCACTATGTTGCCGGCATATCCGGAACCAGCACCACCTACCGTCAGATCCTGTCCAGTGGTATCCTTTCCATGGAACCTGCCGGCAATCTCATCGTGGTCCGTACCGTATCCGGTGCAGCCATGGCCGTGGGTGCAGCGCTGGATCATATGCAGCTGGAGGGGATCGCCGGCTGTATTGCAGGAGATGATACCATCTTCCTGGCTGTAAGGTCCCTGGAATATGTAGACTCCGTACTTCGGGAGCTGCAACATTTTGTAAACTGAGTCTTTTATGCAGTATATCCTCACAACACCTGCCCCTGGCAGGATGAAAGACTGAGGAGGAATCATGTTAGTTAGTTTAAGGATAAAGAATATAGCACTGATCGATCAGCTGGAGGTGACCTTTGAGGAAGGGTTAAATGTGCTGACCGGTGAGACAGGTGCAGGAAAGTCTGTTGTGATAGGCTCCATCGGCATCGCCCTGGGCGGCCGGTTTGACCGTACTCTGCTCCGGAAGGAGGATGAGGACGGCCTGGTGGAGGTATGCTTTACGCTGGAACCGGCGGTAAAGAAGAAGCTTCTGGAGAGCGACATCCTTCCGGAGGATCTTCTGGACACGGATGAGCTGCTGATCACCCGAAAGCTTACGAAAAACCGGGTGGTAAACCGGATCAACGGGGAAACGGTTCCCCTTTCCTGTCTGAAGCAGACAGCGGAGCTGCTCATCAATCTTCATGCACAGCATGAGCAGACCACACTGCTGAAGCCTGCACGGCATCTGGAGATCCTGGATGCCAGTGACGAACGTGTTCTCGAAAAGAAGCAGGAGGTGCGTTCGCTCTATAAGGATGTACAGGAAACGGAAAAAAGGTTAAAAGAGATCAATCCTGATCCCGCAGAGAGAGCAAAGCGGATCGATTTTCTTCAGTTTCAGATCCGTGAGATCCGGGATGCAAAGCTTACAAAGGGTGAGGACGAGGAGCTGGAAGCTTACTTCCGGAAACTGTCCCACGCGGAGGAGCTGATCACCATCTGTCAGGAGGTCAGTCAGCTGACGGGAGATGATTCGGCATCGGGCTGCGGAAGCCTGATCTCACGCGCTGCAAAGCGTATGCAGGAAATGTGCCGCTATGAAGAGTCTTCGGAGCTTCCGGGACAGCTTTCTGAGATAGAGAATCTGCTTTCGGACTTTAATCAGAGTCTTTCGGATTATATGCAGGAGATCACCTATGATCCGGAAGAACTAAGGCAGGTATCAGATCGTCTGGATCTCCTGAACGGACTTAAGGCAAAGTACGGACGTACACTGGAGGAGGTCCTTCTGACGCTGGATGCGCTGGAAACGGAAATGGAAGCGCTTTCCCGGGCGGATGAGGAGAAAGACCGCCTGACGGCAGAGCTGGAGGAAAAGAAGAAGGCTCTCGCGTGTGCATCTGAGGAATTGACAGGGCTCAGGTCCGAGGCTGCAAAGCCTCTGGCAAAGCAGGTAACGGATGCTCTGGAGGGAATGAACTTTTCACACGTGGAATTCTACGTGGATATGCATAGAACCGAAGAGATCACCTGTGACGGACAGGATGAAGTGGTATTCATGCTCTCGACGAATCTCGGCGAGGAAGCAAAGCCGCTGCATCGGGTGGCGTCCGGCGGTGAGCTGTCCCGTGTCATGCTGGCACTGAAGGCAACCCTTTCCGATGCAGCAGATACGCCGACCCTGGTCTTTGATGAGATCGATGTGGGGATCAGCGGAGTGACGGCGCAGCGGATCGGACAGCTGCTGAAGAAGCTGGCAGGAGCAAGACAGCTTCTGGTGATCACACATCTTCCGCAGATCGCGGCAGTGGGAGATGCTGCCTTCCGTATCGATAAGACAGTATCCGATGAAAAGACCTACACCACCATAGAACCTCTGGATGAGGAAGGCAGGGTGCAGGAGCTGGCAAGACTGCTGGGCGGTGACAGGATCACGGATTCGATCCTGAAGAGTGCGAGAGAACTACTGGAAAACAGCCAATGAGAGAGGAACCTACATGATCGAAACAGTAGCGGCCGTCAATCTGATGGTAGAAGAGGTTATGAAAATAAAGAAGAACCGGCTTGCACCGGATCTGCTGAACGGACGTGAGAAGCGGATCTGCATCGTATCCGGGATCTTCGGTGATGAATTACAGGGGCAGTATGTCTGCTACGAGCTGATCCGACGGATCAAGGAGGATTATAACAGTCTGAAGGGTATCGTGGATGTATATCCGTCGCTGAATCCCCTGGGACTGGAGGCAAAGACCCGGGAGATCCCCGGTCCGGAGCTGGAAATGAACGGCCTGTTCCCCGGTTCTCCGGTGGGCGTTATGGGAGAATATGCTGCATACTGCGTATTTGATGATATCCGTGGCGCGGACTTCTGTCTGGATGTACACGGCAGTAATATGTATCTGCAGGAGATCCTGCAGATCCGTATGAATGACGAAAATGTGGACGAGCTGATGCCCATTGCACGGGCGCTCAACACCGATATGATCTGGGTTCATCCCTCCAATCAGGTAAAGAGCGGCAGTCTGGCCTATGAGCTGAACCGCGTGGGAGTTCCCTGCTTTGTTACCGAGTCCAGCTGTGCCTATAAGATCAATCAGGAATACGGCAACCAGCTGGTGGACGGGATCTTTGCCCTGATGAAGGAAATGGGGATCTGGGAGGGAGACGCCATCGTTCCCCGGGAACCCCTGGTAACCAGTGATGAGGAAATGACCTACATTAACTCGGAGTCCAGCGGCATCTTTATCCCGGAGGTAAAGGTAAGCTCCTTCGTACGGCAGGGCGCAAGGATCGGAAGCGTGGTTGATGTGATCACAGGCTCCCTGGAGGAGGAAGTGACTGCTCCCAGAGCAGGTGTGATCTCTGCCATTCGGGAATATCCGGCCATCGAGGAGGGCTCTCTTCTGGCGCGGATCGTAGGCGAATAACAGGAGGAGCATTTTATGAAAAAAGAAATCCTGTTTACCATGAATACCGCATTTCGCGGGATATACAACATTTACGGATATTATTACGGTGTCGGTGACAAGGAGGCCTGCATTGTAGGGGCCATGCGGGGAAATGAGTACCAGCAGCTGTATATCTGCTCGCTGCTCAGCCAAAAGCTGGCCATGCTGGAGGCACAGGGACAGATCGTTTCCGGAAAGTCCATCCTGATCATTCCTTCCCTGAACTACAGTGCCATGAACGCAAGTCATAAGTTCTGGCTTTCGGATGACACGGATATCAACCGGGTGTTCCCGGGGAATCCCCAGGGAACGGCCACCAGCCGCATCGCGGATGCCATTTTTTCCATCGCGAAGGAGTACCGGTATGGGATCCAGTTCCCCAGCTTTTATCTGCAGGGGCGGTACATCCCTCATGTCCGGATGATGCATACCGGCCATGAGAGCACGAACCTGGCAAACCTGTTCGGGCTTCCCTACGTGATCACCAGTGACGTCAGATCCTATGATACCACCACGCTGAATTATAACTGGCAGATGGCAGGCACGGATGCCTTTTCCATCTATTCCGGCGGTACCGAGAGGATCAACCAGCATGACGCGGAGAGCGCGGTTTCCAGTGTGCTCCGTTTCCTGTCCCGGATGGGTATCATCCATTACAACTGCCAGGGCGGTTACATGCCCACGGTCATGCAGGAAGAGGAGATGCTGAACATCAAGGCGGATGACGGAGGTTTCTTCCATCAGATCGTCGGGACCAATGAAGAGGTGCATCGGGGCCAGAAGCTGGGAGATATCATCGATCCCATGGATGGCCGGGTGTTATCCGAGGTTACGGCGCCCACGGACGGAATTATATTCTTCGTGCAGGAGCAGCC
>CADAXW010000056.1 GCA_902792005.1 uncultured Lachnospiraceae bacterium | reverse complement strand
GGAGTTTACCGAGATCACACCGCCCATCATTTCGACGGTATTCTTTGCGATGGCCATACCAAGGCCTGTTCCCTGAATACCACTTACAGTACTTGTCTTTTCCCGGGTGAAGGTTTCAAAAATCGTCTTCTGAAACTCTTCGCTCATGCCGATCCCGTTATCCTTAATTCGAAACTCAAAATCAGCGATACCGTCAACGCGGGACGGTTTTTCGATCACGCAAAAACGGATGGTTCCGCCTGCGGGAGTAAACTTGATCGCATTAGACAGAATATTGAGAAGCACCTGGCTCAGCCGCAGCTTATCACATCCTGCGTATCAATGAATAATTCCAGCTGCTTTGAAGCAATGTTCGAATGAATGATCGTCCTCAGATCATTGATCATTTCAGGCAGATGTACATCTGTCTCTTCAATGGTCACCTTTCCGCTTTCTATGCGGCTCATATCCAACACATCATTGATGAGTGACAAAAGGTGCTGGCTGGATACCGATATTTTCCCGAGATAATCCAGCACCTGTTCCCTGTTATCAATATTTGTAGTGGCAAGTCCCGTAAAACCGACAATGGCATTCATCGGTGTACGAATATCATGTGACATGTTGTTGAGGAATTCCGTTTTTGCACGATTGGCATGTTCCGCAACCGCCAGAGCATCCGACAACGCTTTCTGACTCTCCGCAAGCTCGACATTTGTTGCCTCCAGATCCCTGCGGGCTTTTTCCTTTTCTTCCACCTGTTTCTTCGTACGTCGGACGTCATGCACAAGAAAAAATACGATGATCAAAACAATGATAAGAATGATGGTCCCTACCAATGCCATATGCTCAAACACAAAATCTATGAACCCGTAGGAGTACAGCCCGCTGGTATATCTATAGGAAATACTCTGAGCATAGTTTTCTCCTAAAACCTTTATTCCACGATTAAGAAGCTTCAGAAGTCCTTCATTTCCGATCTCAACGCCAAAGCATCTTACATCGCTGTAACTCGACTGGTACAGGGATAAATCTTTATACTTTCTGTTCCGAAGAATATCATTTGCCCTGAGCCCGTTCAAGGTTGCGCAGCCGGCTTTCCCGTCAAGCACCGCACGGAGACATTCATCCGTGGATGGGTAAAATGTGATCTCTGCATCCGGATAATTCGTCTGAACAAAATAATACTGCAGACGATTATTCTCATTCACAGCAAAATGCTTTGTCGTCATTTCGCTGAAATCACCCTTATATACTAACTCCGCATTCGCTGAAGACACAGGATTTGACTGATAGATCCCACTCTCTTCCGAGTAATACAGTCCACCGCCAACAGGAAAAGCCACATCGATCTTTCCCGAACTGACAGCTGCGATCATGTCATCATAGTTTACGTACCCACTGTAAGTGACCTTTACATTCTGCATGCCTACCGCATCCAGAACTGCCGGGACCATATCCTTAACGATACCTGTCACTTCACCTTTATCATCTGTGTCACTGTATGGGAGATAGTTTTCGAGATAACCAACCTGAAGCGTTGTATGCTCACTCATCCATTCGCGTTCCGCCTGCGAAAAAGCCAAAGCCGTAACGCTTACAGAATAATACTTATCACGTAAAGAATTCAGATAGTTGGGTTCTTCCGCCGCAAGCATTGCCTGCGCTGAGTTAAGCTCAGCCAAAAGATCCGGCCGATTGATGTTTACACAAAGATAATAATCGGATGTACCAAAAACAGTAAGCACCTCAGAATGCTCTCTGCCGTAAGCCCCGTCACTTTCCGCTGCCAATACATCCACCTCATGAGAATCAAAGGCTTGAAACAGATCCTTATAGTCAGAATAAGTTACAACCTCCGCATTCACATTATGCTCATTCAGATACTGTTTCAGAACGTCCAGCATCGCACTGTCCAGTACCCCGATCCGGCATCCACTCAGTGTAGAAGGATCGGGTGTGATCTCCGTTTTTTCATCGCATTTGACAAGATAATAGGATTCATTTCCCATTTCTGCATCCGGGTAACCGATCACCTTAGAGCGGTCTTCCTTCCATGCGAGTCCTGCAAGAAAATCGATCTTGCCATCCAGAAGCATTTGATAAAGATCACCAAAATCTCCATAGACATATTCATATTCCCAGCCGGTGTATTCCGAAAGCTTACGGTAGTACTCATAGGCATAGCCTTTTTTCACCTTGCCGTCCTCAGCACCCTCCTGAAAGATCTCATTCTCATAATAACCTACACGAACGACCTCTTTCTCCGTATCAGCATATGCTTTGATCGGAACACCTGCAAGCACAAGCATAACAGCGCAGACCAATAAGATCAGCCTGCGTAACCCCATTCCACTCTGCTTGCTTTGCCTTGTATTCATAGCATTTCCCCTTTTGTAGACTCCACCCCAAATATAACATAGATTCGACCCCCTGAACAGAAAAAAAGATCAGGCTTCGATTTTCAGTTTCTTTTCAGATTGACAGTATAAAGTATAGCCATACAAAGAAAAAAGAAAGGGGATGACGTTATGCATAAGAAGTTAACAAAGAGATTTTTTATTTTTATCGTTAGTTTGGCGCTGATGGGTTCCATGGCAGCGTGCGGAAGCTCGGATACCGGTACAACCACCGGAAGCTCAGCATCGGCCGGAACATCTGCCGGGAGTTCCGCATCCACCGGAACATCCGCCGGCAGCTCAGCAGAGGAAAACACCGTAACGGCTGACAAGGTTTCTGCCACCGTATCTGCTACCTCCGGCGGCGCCATCGATGCAAGTGATCTTTTCTCCGAGCGGGATCTGAACCAGACGGCGGATCTTTCAGAGGCCACCACATACACGGTGAGCGACGGACAGGATATCGAGATCACAACCGCGGGAGTATACGTTCTCACAGGCAGTGCATCGAACGTGACCGTCTCCGTAAATGTGGCGGATGACGAGAAGGTTCAGCTTGTTCTGGACGGTGTGAGCATCACGAATGACAGCCTGCCTGCCATATTCGTGAAAAACGCGGACAAGGTTTTTGTAACCACCACACAGGGTTCGGAAAACAGCCTGACGGTATCAGGCAGCTTCACCAAGACGGACGACACCAATACAGACGCAGTGATCTTCTCCAAGGATGACCTGGTAGTAAACGGCCTTGGAACTCTGAACATCTCCTCCACGGAGAATGGCGTCAGCTGCAAGGATGATCTGAAAGTGACCGGCGGCACCATCAACCTTTCTGTGGCAGATGCCGCACTGGAAGCAAATGAATCCATAGCCATCGCAGACGGAAGCATCACGGTCAGTGCCTCCAATGACGCATTACATGCAGAGAATGATGACGACAATTCCACGGGCTATATCTATATCTGCGGCGGAACTCTGAACCTGACATCGGCAGATGACGGCGTTCATGCCACAACCATCGTAGAGATTGACGGCGGAACCCTGAATATCACGGCAGCAGAAGGCATCGAAGGAACCTGGATCCAGATCAATGACGGAACCGTAAGCATCACGGCCAGTGACGACGGCATTAACGCAGCCAACAAGTCTTCCTCCTACTCAGCAAAGGTTGAGGTGAACGGTGGAACCACCACCGTGGACATGGGCCAGGGCGATACCGACGGCGTGGATTCCAACGGCGACATCATCATTAACGGCGGAACCATCAGTGTTACGGGCCAATCTACATTTGACTATGACGGAACCGGAACCATCAACGGCGGCACCGTGATCTGCAACGGTGAGGAAGTCACCACCCTGCCCAGCCAGATGATGGGCGGCGGTAAGGGCGGCGGCCGTGGCGGCATGGATGGCGGTCCCGGCGGCTGGCACTAGTATAATATCGCATCCGCAAGTGCCTCTGCCAGCGCCGCATGGCCTTCCGCTGTAAAATGCAGCGAATCCAGACGCGAGGGCCGGACATACTCTGCCGCATCCAAAAACTCGCAGCCATACTCCTCCGCCACCTTCTGGTACCATTTAGGGAACTCCCGGGAACGTCCGATGGCATTTTCGTAGAAGCTTCCATAAAACGGTGAATGTGTGATCCCTTCTCCAATCTCCGCAGGGGATACCAGAAGGATCCGGGGGATGAAGCCCTGCTTCTCCTGTGTGAATTCCCGGATCACCTTCACCAGCTCTGCCGCACCATTTGCGATATCTTCCGGAGAAGCATGGAACACCTCCTTCAGGTCATTGCTCCCCAGCATGAGGATCACAATATCCACAGGCTTATGGGAATTGAGACAGGGCTTCAGGTAATCGATCCCGTTCTTCCATCCCTCCAGCGGGTCATCATACACCGTCGTTCTCCCATTGCAGCCTTCCTCGACCACATGATAACCCTCTCCAAGCAGTCTCTGCAGTCTTCCTGTCCACCTGACATCCGGCGGATATCGAAACCCGTTGGACGGGTTGTACCCATAGGTATTGGAATCGCCATAGCAAAGAACCGTTATCATTTCCGTCATCTTCATCATCTTCATCATTTTCCTTCAGTCCCCCTTTGTGACAACGGGGCTGTCGCACCAGACTGGTGCTACAGCCCCGTGTCACCAGCCATCGCCGTGTCACTTCATGTCTGTTCTATTGGGTAAATGTACCGTATGCGGCAACTGCCTCATCAATGGTCATCTCGCCGGTCCCAACCTTGTAAACCGCCTGCCTTAACTGAATGACCGCGTCATCCGTCAGGCCGATCTCCTCCGGTGACAGGATACGGGATGCCGGAACCGCCTCAAATGCAGCGTACATGCTGTTAAAGGACAGGTCCCTGGTCGGCGACATAAGCCCCTTCTTCTGCGCCATCCGGTTCAACTCCTCCGACGTAACCAGGAAGCGCATGAACTCATTGGCCATGTCCAGGTTCTTGCTGTCCTTGTTGACGGAAAACTGCAGATTCGGCATATCAAGGAAGTTGGCACCTTCATCCGACATGGGAACCGGAACAAAGGTGTATTTAAACGGCGAAGCAATAAATGCCTCCGAACGGCTCTCCCGTTTCTCGGTTCCGGAAACCGTATCTCCGGAGGCCATCATCATGGGGACATCACCTTCAAAAAACCGCATGATCACCGCATCATAATTGTTTTCGATGGCTGCGCAGGCATCAATATCCACGCACCCATCCTTCAGGAACTGATCGATCTTCTCAAGTGACGGCCTGAGATAGGTACCGGCGGAGGGATCAAGGGCATTCAGTTTTTTCACGGCCTCTTTATCCTGTGCCACAGTACCGCAGAAGTAAGGATACATGGTCAACGTATACAGGGACGTTGTCTCGTTCTGGGTAAATCCCATCATCGGACTCTTATAGCCCTTATCCCGAAATGCAGCGCATACTTTCACCAGCTCCTGATACGTTGTCGGGACACTCAGCCCCTCTTTTTCAAACAGGCTGTTGTTCACCAGCATGCCGTAAGTATTGGCGAAGACCGGAACCATGGGGAGTTTACCATCGTCCGTCTTCAGAATGATATTACTGCGGATGCAGTTCAGATCCAGCCCCAGCGCGGGATCCGACAGATCCTCCGCATGATCTATGGATGCCTTATACTGCTCCCGGCCATACATCCAGGAATAATTTACATAGATGTCGGGAGCATCATTTCCGTTCAGCACCGTCCCGATCATATTGTTATAGTCATCGATCTTCGTGTACATCAGTTTCACATTGGGATAATAACTGTTGAAACGGTCGAATTCAGCCTCCAGTGCCTCAAAGTTATCGTAACCGCCGGCAACGACGATGCTGCAACTGGCGGATGTATCCAGAGACGGCTTAAAACCCTTCTCTTCCGTTGTTGCCTGCTTCTCTGTACCACATGCGGTCAGCCCCAGGATCATCAGCAATACTAAAAATAAGCTTATTTTTCTTTTCATGATTGTTCCCTTCCTTCCCGGATTCTTCGTATCTCCTTAATGACAAGTTTTATATCTACAGGCTTGGCAATATGACCATTCATTCCGGCATTCAGACATTCCGCGATATTCTCGGAGAATGCATCTGCCGTCATTGCAACGATCGGAATGGTGGCTGCACCGGGATCTTCCAGACTCCGGATCGCCCTGGTTGCATCGAGGCCGTTCATTTCCGGCATCTGTACGTCCATGAATATCAGATCATACCTGCCAGGATCCGCCGACTGTATCCTCTCCACACAGATCCGTCCGTTTTCCGCACGGTCGGCAGTAATACCGAACATGGTGAGCATGGCGGAAATGATCTCCCAGTTGATATCGTTATCTTCGGCTACAAGGATGTTCATGCCCTGCAGATCGGAATAATCGTCCTCCGGCTCAGCCGATCTACGCTCTTTTCCGATAAGATCGTTGATCTTATCATAGAGTGTGGATCGGAAAAGCGGCTTGCAGACAAATCCGTTTGCTCCTGCCTCTTTTGCCTTGTCCTCAATGTCCGACCAGTCATATGCTGATACCAGTAAGATCGGGGTATCCTTATCCATCTCCGAACGGATCCGTCTGATGGTTTCAATGCCGTCCGTTTCGGGCATCTTCCAGTCAATGATGATGATACCGTAGTCCCGCCCGGAAAGATGTCTGTGTTCGATCATGCCGATAGCCTCTGTTCCGCTTCGTGCCTGCTCTGCCGTGGCACCAAGGGACTCAAGAGAATCCACCGCAGTCTGCAGCATGACCTCGTCGTCATCCACGATGAGAACATCAACAGGATCAAGCTGCATCTCTTCTCTCTGCCTGTCTGCCACAGGGATATCCAGCGTGACCGTGAAAGTTGTCCCCTTGCCCTGCTCGCTCTGACAATCGATCGTTCCCCCCATCAGATCCACCATCTGCTTTGTAATGGCCAGGCCCAGGCCTGTTCCCTGTATGCTGTTGACTCGACTGTCTATCTGCCTGGAGAAAGGCTGATACATGGTCTCCATATATTCTGCGCTCATGCCGATGCCCGTATCCGCCACGACGTAGATCAGTCTTACACATCCGGGCGCTTCACTGCTCTCCTCCCGCATTTCCACGTTGACCCGTCCGCCGGGTTCTGTGTATTTGATGGCGTTGGACAGGATATTGATATAGATCTGGTTCAGACGAAGCTGATCCGTATACAGATATTCCTTTTCCATCCGGTTGATATGGAAACTGAATTCCAGATTCTTTTCCTTGATCATCGGGTGGGAGATATTGACCAGATTCTCCACCGTTTCCACTATAGAAAATGTCAGGGGACTCAGCTTCAGTTTTCCGCTCTCCACCTTCGATATATCCAGGATGTCATTGATCAGTGTGAGCAGATGATTACTGGCAAGATTGATCTTCCGAAGGCTTTCCCCGGTTGATTGCGGATCTCCCAGATTCTTCTCGGCTATGGTTGTAAGACCTATGATGGCATTCATGGGAGTCCGGATATCGTGGGACATGGTGGAAAGGAAATCGGTCTTGGCCTTATTTGCGGATTCGGCTTCCCTGGCCGTAGCCTGGAGGCGTTTGTTCAGAACAAGCATAAAACACATATCACAGATGAACAGGATCAGCAGACCGGCAGAAACGATTCCGATCAGCAGCCAGTTTTCCTCATTCACCTGAAGATCCTCCACCGGCACGAAACCCAGAAGCGTCCACCCTGCAGTATCGGCTACCGGAGTAAAGGCAAGTATACATTCCCGTCCGTGGGAATCAAGCATGGAAACGGAGCCCGTGGATGAAGTGATCTTTTCGAATAATTGCTGCCATGATTCGGGATCCGTTGGATTATAGGATTTATAGAACTCAAAAAAGCTGGTATTTTTAAAGCTGTATCCCTTCAGGATATAATCACCGTCGGAATCGATCATGGACAGTTCGGCGTTCACAAGCTCCGTCTGCGGAAAAACCCATTTCTGTTCAAGCTCCGAGATGGGGATCACCCGAAGCAGGACTGCTTTCCCGGGGGTCCCGCTTTCCGGATCATACAGCGTCACCATGTTGCAGAAAGCCAGGGACTGCTCACCGTTCACCGGATCGGTGTAAGCGCGTGTGATGTTGATGGACTTCCCGATCTCAGCTATCCAGTCCGTGTTATTCAGGAGATTCACCCGTTCATAGGAAACAGCATATTCATCGTCCGTTCCCTGTTTCGGGCGTGTGGAGAGACCCGTGAGGGTATCAAGGGAGATCAGATGTGCAGAAGTATGCGTAAGCACATGGGAGGCACGGATATACGCAACAGCCTCTTCCATGGTCATGTTATTGTTGTTGATATAACGCGCCCATACGTCGCAGATCCTCTGCTCACCCTCCAGATAGTTATCCGTCACCCGCTCCATGGTGATGGTTGTATTCTCAAAATTCTCGATCTGCCTCTGGTAAGAATCGCGGCTTACAAATCCGGAGTAATTAACAACAAAGCCCAATATGGCCGCCATAAGGATCACGTTGAGAACAATTATAAAGATCTTTTTCATGTTCTGATTTCCCATAACCGCCTTTCATTCCCTTCGCCCTGCCTGTAAATGACATCGTACCCTTATTTCATGGGGCATAGTTCAGACAGTAACATTATACCATAGATCCGATGAAATATCAGTTCCATATTGGCACGATCTACGGACTTTGAGGATTTTTCGAAAAGAATAAATCTTTGCAAAGAAGATGCAAAGGTTGGTTTGTTATAGTGACATCAGAAACAGGGAAACAACCCAAAAACAAAGAAAAAAACCAACCAAAAAAATAAAAAGAAAGGCAGGTACGAATTATGAAGAAGATGAACAATACAAAGGCTACAAAGACTACAAAGGTTACAAAGAAGGCAAGAATCGGTATCGCAGCGCTGGCAGCGATCATGACAATGAGCTTCGCAGCTCCTCTCGCAGCAAATGCAGCAACCCTTCCCGAAGGATATAGCACAGTATGCATGGCTATGACAGACACGGATAAGGATACGCTTAACACCCTGAAGGGCATCGGCCTGGACACCATGTTCACCGCATTTGAA
>CADAXW010000055.1 GCA_902792005.1 uncultured Lachnospiraceae bacterium | reverse complement strand
ACCGCGCACATTTTCAATGGAAAGCTTTATATTCAGACGGGACTTTCCAAGAGTGTTGCCAAGCAGCTGCTGAGCAACCCCAAGGCTGAGATCTGTGCTTTCATGGATGGCACATGGCTTCGCGTTGCAGGTGAGCTGGTGCTGGATGATGACCGCGAGGCGCGGGTGTCCATGCTGGACGCATATCCCCAGCTTAAGGCGATGTATGATCCGGATGATGGGAACACGGCAGTCTTTTATTTCAAGGATGCAACAGCAACCTTCAGCTCCTTTACGGCTGCGCCGGAGACGATAAACTTCTAGTTCGTTCGGAAAGGCAAGAAATGAAGATCATAGGAATCGACAGCTCCGGGATGGTGGCTTCCGTTGCGCTTGTGGCCGACGGGGTGCTGATCGCGGAGTATACCATGAATCATAAAAAGACACATTCCCAGACACTGCTTCCCATGCTGGATCAGGTCGTCCGGGATGCGGAGATCGAGCTTGCGGAGATCGATGCCATCGCAGTGGCAGCGGGACCCGGAAGCTTTACGGGACTTCGTATTGGTGCGGCAACCGTAAAGGGGCTGGCATTGGCGCTGGAGAAACCGGTGATCCCTGTTCCGACCTGCGAGGGGTTGGCGTACAACCTCAGCAACGGATGTATGTATTATCCGGCAGGCGTCACAGGTGGAACGAACGGGAGTGTTCCGGGCCTGGTGGTTCCCATCATGGATGCCAGGCGTGGACAGGTGTATACGGGGATCTATCGCGTAGGTGGTGCGCAGAATTGCGATAAAGAACGCGAAGATGGCGGATCACAGGAAGCGGGGATGACGAGTGCTTCCTTTGGATCAGGCCACGTACATCCGCTGACCGTAGTGGAGGACCAGATGGCGCTGGCCATTGAGGAACTTCTGGAAAAGCTGGAGCGATACGGGGAACCGGTGACATTCCTGGGAGACGGAGTGCCGGTATTCCGAAAAATCATAGAAGAAACCTGCCGGGTTCCCTTTGCTTTTGCGCCGGCACAGAGTGCGCTGCAGAGAGCAGCTTCTGTTGCGACGCTGGCGGAGTACTATGCCGGGCTGCAGAGTGAAGACCATGGTGTGGTGAAAAAAGACACCACGGGACCGATTCGATGCATGGTTTCGGCGGATGATTTTAAACCCATCTATCTCAGAAAATCTCAGGCAGAGCGTGAGCATGAGGCTGCGGCAAAGGCACGTCAGGCAAAGGACCTTGCAGAGGTTGCGGAGATCGAAGCGGCACTCTTTTCAGATGCCTGGTCTGTAGATACTCTTAAGGATACCATCAAGTACGACTATAATCATATCCTGCTGATCGATACGGAGGGCGGGATCCGTCCCCTGGTGGCAGAGGAGGATGTGGCCGATTCCTTTGTGGTAGGCGAGGAAGAACATCCGACTGCGGGGTATCTGATCTATGCGGATCCCACCGACGAAGCAGAGCTGCATCGTGTGGCTGTGCTCCCCGAGTACCGGAGACGCGGCCTGGCGCGAAAGCTGATGGCAGAGATGCTGCAGCGTACAGGACACGGTTCCGATGTGGAGACGAAGCACATTTTCCTGGAGGTCCGTGCCGGAAATGCGCCGGCCATCGCCCTTTATTCTAACTGCGATTTTCAGGAGATCGACAGAAGGAAGAATTATTACCATGATCCGGATGAGGATGCGGTGATCATGAAAAGATAGGAAGATCATGAGGATTCCGTTAAGAAGAATCTAGAAGGATGAAGTGAGAAATTCGTTATAAAAATATTTATAACGAATTTCTCACTTTTTATAACGAATTTCTCTTGCGGAATCATGTGTGATGTATTATATATAATATAGCATCTTTGTTTTCTGATCGGGGGTGATGACATGCGTTTTACGAAAGAAAAAAAGGAAATCATTCTTTCTTATCTTTTGGAGAAAATTGCCGAAGGAAAGGAAGATATTCCGCATCATGTGGCAGAGGAGTTTGGAATCAATCTGAATACGGTACATTTGTATATCACCGAGTTGATCGGACAGGGAAAAATCAAACGTGTTAAGAGGGGAGAGTACCAGCTGATCTCCGATCGGCACGAATTCCATTTTACCAGAGACGATGAGGCGATGGATGATGATCAGATCATATTAGGGGAAGAGCTTGCTCCGCTGATTGATGATTATCCGGAAAATGTATGTGGTATTTGGGATTACGCTTTTTCGGAAATGGTCAATAATGTGATCGATCATTCGGAAGCGGAAAATATGTATATTACAATTCTTCAAAATGTAAAGGAAACCACGGTCATTATCCGGGATGACGGAATAGGCCTGTTCCACAAACTCAAGGAGCACTACGGGTTTCGAAGCTTTTCAGACATTGCTGCAGAGCTCGCTAAGGGAAAACTGACAACGGATGATCAAAACCATTCGGGTGAGGGACTGTTTTTCACCTCCCGACTGATGGATACGTTTTTTGTTTATTCAGATGGACATTTCTATTCCCGGGACAAATATGATACGGAGTGGGAGTCCTACGTTCCGAAAGGAGAAATGAAGGGAACCCTGGTGTTTCTGTCGCTGGCGAACGACAGCAAACGAGAAGCAAAAGAGGTTTTTGATTCCTTTACAGATGAGGATGGAGGCTTTCAAAAGACGGAAATCAGGCTTGCCTCGGTGTTTGAGAAGGCGCCGGTTTCAAGGTCTCAGGCAAAAAGACTCTGTAATCGTTTGGATGAATTTGAAGAGGCGGTGCTTGATTTTTCAGATGTGAGCTGGGCAGGACAGGGCTTCATGCATCAGATATTTGTTGTGTTTCATAATCAACATCCGGAGATCCGCCTGATCCCTGTAAATATGCAGCCGGATGTACTCGTTATGCTTCGGCACGTGAATCCGGAGTTTGCAAAAGAAGTGTCAGAAAAGAAGTGACAGAAAAGAGGAGATAATTCTAAATGCTGGATATATGTTTACTCGGGTGCGGCGGAATGATGCCGCTTCCCAACAGGGCCCTTACCTCCCTTATGGTGAGATATAACGGAAGTACGGTGATGATCGACTGCGGGGAAGCGACGCAGCTCTCTGTTCGCCGACAGGGATGGAGTTTTAAGCCCATTGACGTTCTGCTGGTGACACATTTTCATGCGGATCATATCAGCGGACTGCCGGGACTTCTCCTGACCATGGGAAATGCGGAACGTACCGAGCCTCTCACTATCGTGGGACCCCCGGGAGTCGAGCGGGTGGTGAACAGCCTGCGCGTTATAGCGCCGGAGCTTCCCTTCCCCATTCAGTTTATAGAGCTGACGGAGAAGGAGGAAGTCCTGAATCTGGTAGGACTGAAGATCACGGCCTTTAAGGTAAATCACAACATCATCTGTTATGGCTACAGCATCGAGCTGGCCCGGAGCGGGCGGTTTGATGTGGAGGCCGCAAAGGCGCTGGGACTTCCGGTGCAGCTGTGGAACCCCCTGCAGAAGGGGCAGACCGTGACTTACGAGGGGAAGGAATACACCAGCGACATGGTGATGGGCGAAGATCGGAAGGGTCTGAAATGTACCTACTGCACGGACAGCCGTCCTACGGACTCCATCGCTGAGCATGCGGCCGGCTCGGACCTGTTCATCTGCGAAGGAATGTACGGCGATCCGGAGGAGATCAAGAAGGCCCGTGAAAAGAAGCATATGACCATGTATGAAGCAGCGGAGCTTGCAAAGCGGGCAGACGTGGGAGAACTGTGGCTGACACATTTTTCTCCGTCACTCATCAAACCGAAGCAGTACCTGGATGCTGTGCGGGAAGTGTTCCCGCGGACGGAGATGGGAAAGGACCGGCTGAGTACGGTGCTGAACTTCGAGGACGAGGACTAAGACTGAACAAAAGCCAACTAATTCCCGGAATGATGTAAATCATTTCGGGAATTTATAAATATCAACCATAAGTTGGTAAAATAGTTAAATGGGGCTTGACAAAACAAGATTCTCCTGATAACATATGAACAGTCAATCATATGAATAATGGTTCATATATAACGCAAATTGTTTGAGAATGCCAACATCGGGGTTGGCAGTGTCGGACATGTATTTGGAAAAAGATCAGGAGGACAGTTCTATGTATTGGAATCGGGTTTCGTCAATGTACGACTTGTTTGAAACAGCCTATAATCGCAAAGTATACCGTGGGACCGGGACCTATGTCGGTAGTTTGATGCAGCCCACGGACACGGTTCTGGAATGTGCCTGCGGCACAGGTGCCATAAGTGTGGACATCGCGCCGAACTGCCGGAGACTCATGGCTACGGACTTCTCCGAAGGAATGATGAAGCAGGCGGCGAAAAAGCTGAAACACTTCGACAATGTCCGTATCCGCAAGGCGGACATAATGCATATCAAATGTCGCGACGCCCGGTTCGACAAGGCGGTTGCCGGAAATGTGATTCACCTTCTTCCGGACCCGGCCGGTGCACTGGCGGAGCTGGAACGCCTGGTGCGTCCGGGCGGGAAGATCATCATTCCCACGTATATCAACATGGCGAAAAAGAGCGCAGGTCTGATGGTGAAGGTTCTGGAGAAATGCGGGCTGCATTTCGAGCGGGACTTCGATCTGGAATCCTACAAGAAGTTCTTCAAGGACATGGGATATGAGGACGTGGAATATCATGTGGTAGATGGCCGCATGCCCTGCGCGGTAGCGGTGATCACGAAGAAGAAATAGAGCCTTGACGGGGGCAGTCCCCGGCGAAAGAAGAGTGGCAACTCTGAGAAATCGGAGCAGCTGCTCTTTTTTGATGAGAGGTTGTTGACACAAGGTATAAAAAAGAATAAACTAAATAAAAAAGGATAAAAAAGGATAAAAAAGAATAAAACGAACCCAAAAGAATAAAAAGGAATAAAAAAGGATAAAACAAATGTAAAGATGGGGGTGGCATATGCAGAATCCATTTACAACAACATACAGCAAGATCCCGGCGAGCAGCTATATCCCCACCGAGCAGGTGGAGGAGATCCTGCAGAATTTCACATACGAGCAGCCTTCGGAGTCGGTCTATAAGATCACGGGCGTCCGGGGCTCCGGGAAGACGGTCCTGCTTGCCAGTGTAGAGCAGAAGATGGAGTCGGAAGAAATGAAGCAGAATGGGTGGTATGTGTATCGGCTGTCACCTGCCCGGGATATGTTACGGCAGCTGCTGTCCTTTCTTGCAAGGGATGGAATTATCAAAGAGAAAAAGAAAGACCGCGGAGCAAATGTATCTGCGACTATCTTGGGTACCGGTGGCGGGATCGGCATCACATCCTCTGCGGATGATCTCTATACGGACGTGGGCGTGGAACTGGATGCTGCGCTGAAAAACGCGTCCGCAGAAGGTAAGAAGATTCTGATCGGTGTTGATGAGGTTTCCCGGACACAGGAGATGATTGTCTTTACACAGGAGCTTGGAGGATGGATTCGGGCGGGATACCCGGTTTATCTGGTATGCACCGGTCTGTATGAGAATATCGAGCAATTGTATAACGTGAAGAACCTTACATTCTTCCGACGTGCAACAACGGTCAAGACAGAGCCTTTAAGCCAGCTTCGCATGTCGGAGGTTTATAGAAAGACACTTGGTACGGACACTTCAGTTGCAAGGCAGCTTGCGGAAATGACAAAGGGCTATGCATATGCATTCCAGAAGCTGGGCAGCCTTGCATTTCAGGAGAAGACAGAACTTCATCCTGAGGAACTGGCGGAAGATCTTCGGTCAGAACTCTTTGCGTATGCGTACGAAAAGATCTGGGAGGAAATGTCGACCGAAGACCGGGCGCTTGTCAGTCTGCTGCTTGACCAGGAGGAATACAAAAAAGAGGAAGTGGTTTCCCGGATGGAGAAACCGCAGAACTACCCGGTATATCGGGACCGCCTTCTCCGTAGAGGTATCTTGAAGAGCAGGCAGGGATATATCGGCCTGGCACTTCCATACTTCGCGGACTATATTAAAGAGTACGGAGGGGTAAGCCTGTGAATAGGAAGAGTAGCTCACCTGTAGCTACTCTTTTTTTGATTTCAAAAAAATGTAGTATAATAAAACCGATAAATGGTAATCAAATGCGTCTGTATAGGTAAAGGGGCAAAAAGGACGGGAAGAAGATGGACAATAACGCGACTGAAAAATGGATCATAACGCTCTTTCAGAAACGGGACGAGTCGGCCATAGAAATGACGGATGTGCATTACGGCAGCTTCTCCCGTAAGCTTTCTTTTCGTATTCTTCGTTCTCATGAGGATGCCGAAGAGTGTGTAAATGATTCCTACATGAAGCTGTGGACCACGATCCCGCCGACCATCCCGGATAGTCTGAAGGCTTACCTGGGGCGGATCGTAAGAAATGTATCGCTGACATTGTTTCGTAAGAAGCATGCGGAGAAAAGGGATGACGGGGCAGGTGTACTTCTCTCGGAGTTGGAGGATTGTATTCCATCCGACAATAATGTGGAACTGGCGGTAGAACACATGCAGCTGGTTCAGCTGCTGGAACAGTGGCTGAAGAGCGAAAAAGAGGAGAACCGGAATCTCTTTGTACTCCGGTACTGGTACGGGGAGTCCCCGGAGGAACTGGCGAATCGGTATCACATTTCCGTGGGGAAGGTGGCAGACCGCCTCTATAGAATGCGTGGTCGTCTGAAGGCATATCTGGAAGGAGAGGGGGTGTCCGTATGAGTGATCAGAACAGAAGAGATGCGGCGGATCGCCTGATGGATGCCATCACCGATCTGGGCGATGATATGATACTGGCGGCCGATGAGCAGAAGGTAAAGAAGGCTGGGAAATCTCCAAGAGCAAGGTGGGTCATGATCGGTATTTCCGCTGCAGCGGTGCTTCTGGCAGGGATCATTTCCCTGGGAGTCTTTCTAGGCAGACGGGGAAAGGATGAACGTCCGCCTGTGGATGTGTCAACAGCGGCAGGAACAGAAGCCGGGATAACGGAGGCAGGAACGGAAGCCGGGATAACGGAAGCAGTTACGCAGAGTGTGACGGAGGCGGTAACCGAGTGCCTGACGGAGGCAGGAACGCAGAGTGTGACAGAGGCAGGAACAGAGTTCTCGACAGAAGCAGGAGCGCCGGAAACCGTCATACATAGGGAGGTCGAAGCGAAGACAGAGAGCTATGAGAGCCTGGCGGAAATGGAAAAGGATGCGGATGTGATCCTGCGGGCGGTTCGTCTGGATCAGGAAGAACCTGTATGGAACGGAAGTTCGGGTTATACCTTATCGCAGGTAAAAATCAGTAAGATATACGAGGACAAGACGGGAAGCCTGTCTCTGGACGATGTCATCAAAGTAATGGAAAATGAAGTATATGATGCGGCTTCCAACACGGTTTTTCACGTCGCCGGATACAATATGATGGTCTTTGGGGATGAGTATCTGCTGTTCCTGAAAAAGGATAAATTGCCGGACGGAACGGAGTATTACGTGGCCTGTGGCGTGAATTACGGGACGATTTCCACCACCACGGACGGACGCGAAATCAGCCCGAAGTACCCGAATGGAGTGGATATGCTGGACATTAGCATATATAAGGATATATGGAAGGACGCTCTGAATAAATACAGATAGGATATAAAACAAGGAGGATGGAGATCATGAGAAAAGTACATTTCAATAAAAGAAAGAAGATACTCCCGCTGGTTCTTTCGCTGGGCTTCCTTCTTACAGGCTGCGGAGGAACAGCCGCTTCCACAGGACAGGGAGCGGAAGGAGAACCGACATCTTTTAGCGCAAATGTAGTAAATCTGGCGGAGGGAGTCGAACAGAAGAAACAGCAGGAAGCGATCGTGCCGGAAGATCACAGCAGAGCGATGTCCTCGGGAGCGGTCAGAATACTGTCGAAGACCATGGAACTCGGGGAGAAAAATGAAAACTGTCTGGTAAGTCCATTCTCCCTGCAGATGGCATTTGGTATGCTGACCACCGGTTCGACGGAAGGAAGCACAACAGAGAAAGAACTGATGGAGTTTCTGATGCCGGGGGTGACTGCCACACCGAAGGACTTAAATGCGGAACTGGCCACCATGGCAAAGAGTATGCGGTCCGGGGACAGCGGAGACTGGAACGTGGTTAATTCCATCTGGGTGAAAAAAGATGGAAATGTAAAGCTGAGGGACAGCTATATCTCCGACGTGGTTAACGGCTATCAGGCAGAGCTTTATTCGGCACCCTTCGACTCCAGCACGGTGAAGGAGATCAATGCCTGGGTAAAGAAAAATACCCAGGAAAGGATTCCGGAGATCCTGAAGGAGCTGGATCCTGAAACCGCTCTGATCCTGATCAATGCGCTGGCTTTTACCGGGGAATGGGACACGCCGGTTGAAGATGGTATGGTGAAGAAGGATGCAGGCTTCACAAATGCGGACGGAACCGTGTCCAAGGTAAATATGCTGCAGAGTGAGGAGCGCGGTTATGTACAGCTGGCCGGAGGAGATGGCTTCCTCAAGCATTATAAAGGGGGAAAATACTGCTTCCTGGGCCTGCTTCCGCCGGAGGGAGTGACGGCAGAGGATTATCTGAAGAATATTCTTTCGGAGAAAAACACACTTTACGATGCGATTCGAAATGCGGACTATGATCCGAACCTGCAGGTGGAGTTCCCCGAGTTCAAGACCGAATACGGAACGGAAATGACAGAGATGTTGCAGGCACTGGGGGTACAGAAGGTATTTACCCCGGAAGCAGAATTAGGGAAAATGATCACGGAGGACAGTGAGAAGGCTTCGGTTAGTCAGGTGGTACAGAAGACCATGATCGAGGTGGACCGGAAGGGAACAAAGGCCGCAGCTGCAACGGAAATCGCAGTTACGGAGGCAGCGATCATTGGGCCGGACGGAAACAAAGAGATTCGTCTGAATCGTCCGTTTGTCTATGGGATCATCGACATGGATACATGCGTTCCGGTATTCCTGGGCGTGCAGAATACCATGGCGAAGTAACGCGGAATAAAATACACCATCAGAAGCGGTGCTTCCTTTCGGAACGCCGCTTCCTTTTGGCTTCTGTCGGACGAAGTGCATTTCTGCCTTGTCTTGCAGGTTGTAATACAGTACAATTAGGTTGCGTTTATAAGAAGTTTGGAATCTTTGGAGCAGGAGGAACGTGCATCCCCTGATGGATTTCAACAAGGCATTTCAGGCGTATGATATACTGGATGGGGCGCAGTGCCAGACTGTATCCGGTGTGATGTCACAGAGGGCAGCGGCACTGGAAGGGGTGCGAACGGTCGGATTGAACCAGATCGCTGAAGTGAAGAGGGAGTGGTTCAGGGATGAGAAGACATGGGAAATGTTCTGCCAAAGGCTGGAAGTCCTGCGTGCTGCCGAGCAGTCCTAAACGGCGTTCTGATCGTGAAAGAAGATCGTAAAAGATGATCGTGAAAGAAGAGCGTGAAAGAAGAATAAATTAGGAGACGACGGATAAGAATCATGACAGATAAAATACAAGAACAAAGCGGAAAAAGAATCACCATCCTCGGCATCGAGTCCTCCTGCGACGAGACGGCCGCAGCGGTGGTGGTGAACGGACGGGAAGTAAAGTCAAATGTGATCTTTTCCCAGGTTCCGCTCCATACCCTCTACGGTGGTGTGGTGCCGGAGATCGCGTCGCGGAAGCATATCGAAAAGGTGAATCAGGTGATCCGTAAGGCTATGGAGGATGCGGACTGCAAATGGGAGGATCTGGATGCTATCGCAGTGACCTATGGACCGGGACTGGTGGGTCCGCTCCTTGTAGGTGTGGGTGCGGCAAAGGCCATCGCCTATGCGAAGAAGATCCCGCTGGTGGGTGTGCATCATATCGAGGGGCATATCTCCGCCAACTTTATTGAGCATCCGGATCTGGAACCGCCATTCATGTGCCTGGTGGCATCCGGCGGACATTCCCATATCGTGCTGGTGAAGGGATATGGAGAATATGAGATCGTGGGACAGACCCATGATGACGCGGCAGGAGAGGCCTTTGACAAGGTGGCCCGGGCTATCGGGCTGGGTTATCCCGGTGGGCCGAAGGTGGATAAGCTGGCGCGGGAGGGAGATCCTCACGCCATCGAATTTCCCCGGGCGGTGATCGAGGGAGCGCCCTATGACTTCTCCTTCAGCGGCCTGAAGTCTGCTGTGCTGAATTATCTGAACGGCTGTGAAATGAAACACATCCCTTATAACAAAGCAGACGTTGCGGCATCCTTCCAGCAGGCGGTGATCGACGTGCTGGCGGACCGCTCCGTGAAGGCAGCGAAGGACTACGGTGTGAAGACACTGGCTTTGGCCGGTGGCGTGGCTGCGAATACAGGACTCCGGACAGCTATGGAAGAGCGGGCAGCGGCGGAAGGTATCGAGTTTGTGTGCCCGTCATTTATCTTCTGCACGGATAACGGCGCCATGATCGGTGCCGCAGGATATATTGATTACATGCGCGGGATCCGGGACGATCTGACACTGAATGCGATTCCGGGACTTCCCATCGGAGCGCGGTAGTGCATACTACAGAGGGTGGAGGTTGTTCCTTCGCCCTCTGATTTGTTTATCTGATAAAGTGGTCAGGAAAATGTTGTGAACCTTTCTTACGGATATGAAAATATATAAGTGAAACCGATGTTGCGCAGCACATTTCAAAGTCCCGTCGAAGGCATACGGCTTTCGGGGAATGATGGTCAGGAGGATGCGGGAGAAACCCGCGACAGGACATGGCAGAACTGGAACAGTATATAAATGAATACGGAAAAGCGGTTTACTCCTACTGCGTATATCTTACCGGGGACCGGGATGCGGCGGATGACCTGTACCAGCAGACATTTCTCACGGCGTTTGAGAAAGAGCTTGCCGGAAATGGGATTGACGCAGATCGGAACCCGAAGAGTTTCCTGCTGACGGTTGCCACAAATCTGTGGAATAACCAGCGGCGGAAATATCTGTGGCGTCGCAGGAAGGTGGATGTAGACTGTTTCCGGGATGTCTCCGAAATGGAACTCCCCGAACAGGGGCTCTCCGTGGAGGACGCGTCGATCAAAAATGAGAAGCTGCAGGAGGTCCGTCGCGCAGTGCAGAGCCTGCCGGACAAATACCGGATTGTCACCCTGATGTTCTATATGGAGGAGCTGTCGATGGAAGAGATCGGCGAGGCACTCTCGATCCCGGTGGGGACCGTGAAGAGCCGGCTCCACAAAGCGAAGCGCATGCTGCAGAACAAACTGGAGGATCTGCAGTAAGGCATGAATGCCATCCTGGGTCAGAAGGAAAGACAGTCTGAGAAGGAATGGGTTTGTGGCAGAAAGGAAGGTTCGATATGAGTAAGATTCACGATATAAATGAAACAAAAGAGATGGACAGCGTGCTCTCCGAGGCGCTGCGCCCTACATTTTCACCCTCCTCGGAGCTGAACCGTCAGCTCCTTTCGGGAAAGGTGAAGAGTGACGGAAGCCGGCAGAAGGCAGCCATTAAGAAAATGTACCTGCTGCCGAAGGTTGCAGCCATCGTTCTTGCGGTGCTCTGCGTCGGTGGCGCAGGCGTATACGCGGCAACAAAGCTTCTCGCGCCGAAGGTTACAGAGCATGCGGTTTCCGTCGGAAATACAGAGTATGTGGATGATGCGGCCATCGCCCGGACAGAGGAGCCGGTGACTACCAAGGAGATCTCCAGTGAGCAGGGAACGGCGGACACTCCCTGGACATCCAGGACCGTCAGCGAGGTGAACGGATATGTGACTACGACCTGCACCTTTGATTCCTATGAGAAGGCCATGAAGGAAGCAGGGCTTGGAGTGAAGTTCAGTAAGGAGTACGAGCCTTCTTCGCAGGACAGCATCGTATACAGCAGCACGGAGGGAAATGGCTATAAGGCAGTGGAGATTTCCGGCGGCTTCAACTATCAGGAGGGAAGCTTCACAGCAGTACAGAGTAAGAATCTGGAAGGTGTTTCAAATGATGCGGCCTACAGCATTCAGCTGAAGAACACCAGCAATGAGAGGGACTACAGCACTAAGACCGGCGTGACCTATCATCTGGTTGACGAAACCATGTCCGGTGAGGAAGGAAACGAAGTGAACACGTATGTTATGCTGGCTACGGATGCCTACGAAGGATATATCCGCTTCCATGGCCTTACGGAAGAGCAGATCCATGAAGTGCTGGATACGGTTGTGATGGAGTAATGTGAACAAATGACGGGGTGATCTGCCGGTGAAATGATAAGGGAGTTTAAGATGAGTAGGAAATTACGCGTGGCAGCAGTTTTGTTCTGCCTGATGATTATTACGCTTACCGCCTGCGGAAGGGGAGATCTTACAGGAGATAACGGTGTGGAGGTAACCATGTTCGAGCATACCTTCCGCATTTGGAAGTCCTTCTCCGAACGGGGCAGCGGAAGCGATTACAACAAAACATACGGGGACGGAAAGGGTCAGGACATCGTGGCCTATGCAGCCACTGCGAATCATGCAGGGATAGAGGCAAATATGGATCACATGCTGCCGATGCTTGCCGAGGAGTGCGGTATATCCAGGCAGAAGATGGAGACGGAACCGGCTGAACTGGATGGACACGAGGAAAGCGTTCTCTTTATCTGGAACTACACTGTGAAGGGTGTGGATGCAACGGCTTGTGGGATCGCCATCAAGGATGCGGACAGTATGTTGTATATCGTCGAAACATCCGATGTCGGGAAGAAGGACACTTTGAAGGAAGAGGTCCTTGCGATTGCAAATACCGTCAAATATACCGGGACCTATCAGACTACGAAGAAGGAAAACTACCCCTATCGGGTGGAGAACGGCGATTTTGCCGTAAATGTAACGGAAGGCTATGAATGCATCCATACGGACGGCGATCTCCTGAATATCCGCTACACAAATGCTCGTACCTATGAAGCCGGCAGCTCATTTTTCCAGATAAAGAAGCTGGATGCCGCTGGCCAGTCACTGCAGCAGAAAGCGGAGGAGACTGCGTCAAAGCTGGATGAAAATGCAGAAGCTGCAAAGGCGGAGGAGAAGAAGGTGCGTGATATCTGGCCGGATGCTGCTGAAAATGTGGCGGCTTCTCCTGTCTGGTGTGTATCTTCGGTGAAGAATCAGCTTTATTTCGAGCATTACTTCCTGGAAATCGGCGGATCATGCTACTATGTACAGATCTGTTGCCCGGAGAATGACAGCAAAACGCTGGAGGATATGCGGAAGCTGTTCTACGGGGTGGAGTTCGCCTCGATCGGTGAGGAGAGCCCGAAAACGACAGAGGCTCCGGGAACGGATGCTTCAGAGTCTACCGCGTCGCCCACATACGCCGGAAAGGAACATCGCCTCACCTTCAGCGGAAAGTCCCGACGGGATGGAAGGCATGGTGCGATGACTACTGTGCATACATGAAACAGTTCGGATTGGAATATTCCGGTGAAAATGTGGCAGGAGAATAGTGGTTCTCCTGCCACTTTCCAAATCCATCGGAGGAAGGTATAATAGGCCTATGATCTTATGGAGAAGATGTAATAGATGTAATAGATGTAATAGATGTAATAGAGGAGATGGAAACAGGGGAGGATTGTATGTCACAACAGGGGTTGATTGAAGAAATAAGAACATCTTTGTTCGCACATCAGGACGAGAAATATCGGGAATTCCAGATTCCCCTCATGCCTACGCTTCCGCCG
>CADAXW010000054.1 GCA_902792005.1 uncultured Lachnospiraceae bacterium | reverse complement strand
AACAACCTGATCTGGGTCTGGAATGCGGGAAAGCAGGAGTATTATCCCGGAGATGATGTGGTGGATATCATTTCTCTGGATCTGTATCCGGAGCCTCATCAGCACTCCTCGCATAAAGAAGCATACGAGGCCATGACGAAGATCCCCGAGCAGCCGAAGATCGTGCTCCTGGGAGAGATCGGCGTGCTCCCGGATGTGGAACGGATCCATGAGGAAATGGTGGGATGGACTACATTTATGACCTGGTCCAAGGAGTACTGTCTCTCGGAGGAGTACAGCTCCTTCAGCGAGCTGAAAAAGGTATATGACAGTCCGTACGTGATCACAAAGGAGGATCTTCCGGAGTTATATTAAGATCGTGTTTTGCCTTGATTTTGGCTTGATTTAGAATAGAAAACAGTTGTCGGTTCGGGTGGCTTTTTGGTAAAATAGTAGTCAGAATTGCCGGCTTTTTTCGGCAAGGGAAAGGAGAAGACTATATGGGTACTATTATTGACCTGCTGGAACAGTTTACGAATGAAACTCCGAACACAACGATACTGTATGACGAAGCTCATACCAAGGGTTTTACCTACGCTCAGTTTGATGATATGACCGGGCGAGTTTACTCTTATCTGAAAAAGAATGGCATCGGGAAAGAGGACTTTGTCCTGATCAATCTTCCCCGTGGCGTTATGCCTATCGTGGCTATGATCGGTGTCTGGAAAGCGGGGGCTGCCTGGGCACTGGTTGAGGATACCTACGCACCGGAACGTATCGCCTACATCCGCAAGGACTGCGGCTGTAAGTTTGAGCTCTGCGGCGACAACTGGAATGAGGTGCTTAAGGAGCAGCCTCTTTCCGGACATGAGAATCCGGATCCCCACGATGCAGCCTATGCTATCTATACCTCGGGAACCACAGGTAATCCCAAGGGTGTTCTTCACGAGTACGGCAATCTGGAACGTGCTATCGAATCTATTAAGATCAACGGAGAGGTCCCCTTCACAAACAAGGACCGTCTGGCGCTGCTGGCGCCCATGAATTTCGTGGCCTCCGTTATCGTTATTCTGAAGGTGCTCAGTATTCACGGAGCACGTATGTATGTGGTTGGATATGCTACCATCAAGAATCCCATGTCACTGAAAATGATGTTCCTGGAGAAGAGGATCACCATCACATTCCTGACTCCGTCCTATGTGCGGATGCTGGGAAATCAGACCGGACCCTTCCTGCGAATGCTCTTTGTTGGTAGTGAGCCGGCAAACAACATTTACAATAAGAAGCTGGATCTCATTAACATTTATGCCTGCTCCGAGAGTGGTTTCGCCGTAGGCGTATTCAAGATCGACAAGTCCTATGAGTCCTGTCCCATCGGTAAGCCTGAGGTTTCCACAAAGATCGACCTGATCAACGAGGACGGACAGGTGGTTCCGGATGGGGAAATGGGTGAGCTCTGCTTCGAGAACCCCTATGTCCGCGGATACATCAATCTTCCGGAGGAGTCCGAGAAGGCCTTCGTCAATGGCGTTTACCATACCGGAGACCTGGCGCGGAAGGAAGCTTCCGGCGATTACGTGCTGCTGGGACGTTCCGGTGATATGATCAAGATCAACGGTAACCGTATTGAGCCGGCGGAGATCGAGGCTGC
This sequence comes from uncultured Lachnospiraceae bacterium, assembly GCA_902792005.1. Lineage (GTDB taxonomy): Bacteria > Bacillota > Clostridia > Lachnospirales > Lachnospiraceae > Eubacterium_Q. The sequence goes on along the minus strand of CADAXW010000054.1, from coordinate 17,313 downwards.
AGTGAAGGCAGTTCTCGGCATCGACTGGGCAGCGGCCCGTGGCTTTGAGGAGAATAATAAGAGCTACCTCTGCGCATACTATACCGCAGATGTGAAGGTGGATCCGGACTTCATGCGTGAGGAGATGTCAAAGCGTCTTCCCTACTACATGATCCCGGCCTACTACATAAAGATCGATTCCGTGCCCCTGAAGCCGAATGGGAAAATGGACCGCAAGGCCCTTCCGAAGCCGGATACCAGCGACTTCAAGACCGAGTATGTGGCACCCACAAATGAAACAGAAGAGAAGCTCTGTAATGCAATGCAGGAGGTTCTGAAGGCGGATCAGATCGGTATCCATGACGACTTCTATGAGCTGGGCGGCGATTCCTTAAGCTCCATCCGTCTGATCGTAAAGAGCGAACTCCCCGGCCTGCAGGCCAGCGAGATCTTCCGTGGAAGAACACCGGAGAAGATCGCAAAGCTGTATGAGGAGAATCATGCAAATGATTCCGGCGTATCTCCTGAGGTGCTGAATGAGGAGGCAAAGAAGAAGGAGCACCCGCTTACCGCCGAGCAGCTGTACATGTTTGACTATCAGTTGTACACTCCTATGTCCACCATGTACAACCTGTACTCCATGATGAAGATCGATAAGGAAAGCATCGATGCGGAAAAACTGGCAGAGGCCATGCAGACGGTCATCCGGAATCATCCGGCGCTGCTCACCACCTTCCAGTTCAATGACGACGGCGATCTGGTTCAGAAGTATACACCCGAGGTGGAGCGGCAGATCACCATCGAGAAGATCACCGAGTTCGAGATGAAGAATCTGAAGGATACTCTGGTACAGCCCTTCCAGATCGTCGGTGGATGCCTGTATCGCTGCAGACTCTTTGAGACAGAGAAGAATATCTATCTGTTCTTTGACGTACACCATACCCTCTTTGATGGAACATCACTGAAGGTATTTATGGGAAATGTAGGCAAGCTCTATATGGGCATGCTTCCGGATCCGGACTTCTATTACCTGATGCTGCAGAAGCGTGAGGACGCAGAGAACAGCGACTTCTATCAGGTCAGCAAGGAGTACTTCGAGAGCAAGTACGATAATGTGGAGTGGTCCAGCTATCCGAATATCGATCACGAGTCCCGTGAGAATGAAATGGGCGAGCTCTTCGCGGAGCTGGGTATCGAGCAGCCGCAGATGACTGCCATGGAACGGCGTTACAAGATCAGCCGCAACGAGTTCTTTATCACCGTTGCAGCTCTTGCCATTGCATTCTATAACAAGAAGAATGATATCAAGCTTTCCTGGATCTACAATGGCCGTGAAGATATGGAAATGATGAACACTGTCGGACTTCTGTTCCGTGATCTTCCCATCGGACTTCGGTTCAAGGATGAAATGACACTGCGGGACATTTTCGCAGACGTGCATGATCAGGTTCAGAAGGGTATCGAGCACAGCTGCTATCCGTACGTTGACACACGGAATCAGGTGGCAAACGGTGAGTCCGCATACCTCCTGTATCAGCAGGATATCCGCGACATGGGCGGTATGGGCGGCATGGACATTGAGACGGTGGACATCCGTCAGAACCAGGCTGCATCCCAGACCATTCTGGATATGGAGATCCTGGACGGCGCTGAGGGTCTGATCCTCATGATCGACTATGCTGCAAGCCGTTACGAGCAGACCAGCATTGAGATGTTCAAGGACATTTACGTAAGGATCGCTCAGTCACTGGTTACACAGACTTCTCAGGAGGACATTACCTTTGGCCAGATCCAGAAGAAGATGGAGGACAAGAAGAACTTCTTCATCCGTATCGTAAGTAAGTTTAAGAAAAAGAGATAAACTGTATGAGCGTAAAAGAAAAAATGCGCAGCAGGTACGGCGAGAACTGGGAGATCAAGGGCTCCTATGATCAGAACCTTGCTGCAGCGTGTGACAATGGAATATTTGTCGGCAAAAAAGCTGGGGATACCGTGGCTTTCCTCGGTATTCCCTTTGCAAAGCCTCCGGTAGGCGAGCTGCGCTGGAAACGTCCGGTAAAGCCTGAAGAGAGTGACCGGGTCTATACCGCTTACTTCAACGGCAAGACACCCATCCAGACCGAGTGGCATACGGAGGTTGCCTCCTATTATCCTCAGGGAGAGGACTGCCTTTATCTGAATGTCTGGACGAACCCTGCCTTCAACCACGGAAAGAAGCCGGTCATGGTATTCTTCCACGGCGGCTCCTATGGCTGGGGAGGAACGGCAGATCCGTTGTATGACGGAAAAAATTTTGTCACAAATCATTCGGATATCATCCTGGTGACTGCAGGCTACCGCACAGGACTTATGGGCTTCGTGGACTTTTCCTCCGTACCGGGAGGCGACAAGTTCCCGGATGCACCGAATCTTGGGATCTGGGATCAGGTGGAGGCTCTGAAATGGGTGCACCGGAATATCGAGGCCTTTGGCGGAGACCCGGATTGCGTTACCATTTTCGGTGAGTCCGCCGGCGGCGGAAGCGTATCCATCCTTCCCTTTGTATCAGAGGCGAAGGGGCTTTTCAAGCGGGTCATCGCAGAGAGTGGATCCGTAGCGCTTACATTTTCCAAGGAAGAATGTCAGGACTTCACCAGACGTCTCATTAAGGCCTGCGGTGCAAAGAGCATGGATGATCTTATGGCTTATTCCGAGGCGGAGCTGAGGACCTATAACGAAGCCGTGAACATGTATAATAACTTCCCGCAGCGGGACGGCGTGCTGATCCCCGAGGATCCGTATCTGCCCTACGCACAGGGGAAGACGAAGCATGTGGATATGATGATCGGCACCAATGCCAACGAGATCAATTACTGGGTCGGTGAGCTGGGAGGCATCGTTCCCTTCCGGTTCGGCATTCCCGTGAAGCTGGAAAATGATCTGAAGAAGATGGAGCCCGGCGGCGTAAATGTAGTCCGGAAGTTCCTGAAGGGGAAAAAGGGACATCCCACCTGGAAGATCGCTGAGTTCTATAACGAAATGATGTTCCGCCTTCCTGCGATCCGTCAGGCGGAGGAACATTGCAAGCACGGCGGAAAGGCCTACATGTACTACTGGAAGGTGCCCAGCACCATAAAGTTCCGTGGGGCCTGCCATGCGGTGGAGCTTGCCTACGTCTTCGGAAATCTGCATGAGACCATTTACACCGGGAAGAGAGGAAAGGACCATATCGCGGATCTGGTTCAGCGCATGTGGGTGAACTTTGCGAAGACCGGAAATCCCTCTACGGTACCTTACCGCTGGCCCAAGTACGGTCGGAAGTACCGTGCCACCATGATCATCGATAAGAATACCCATGTGGAAATGTCGCCGCTGGATCATCAGCGCCGGCTGCTTTCTCCACTTCTCGATTATCGGATCAATCCAAGCTATGCGGATATGGATTACAATGTTCCCTTTGTCCGCGGCCTGGCAGCGGCAGGGGCACTGACACTGGCAGCTGTTGGAACTGCGGTGGTGAAGTTGTTGAAGAAATAAGGAATGCAGAAATAAGGAATGCAGAAATAGAGGATATAAAGAAGAAAAGCACGGGAGTTTCGTTCCCGTGCTTTTTTCTTCTTCGTGCTTGGTTGCAGGAACTACGATTCCTGCTTTGCAGGTTCTGCAGGATCGGGAGATGCTTCTCCTGCTTCCGGCGGATCTTTCGCATAGAGGGCCTTCAGTAACAGGGGCGTCATGATGGAGCTGATGATGATCAGCAGGATGACGGCTGTAAAGTAAGCCGGTTCCAGCATGTCCGCCTTCAGTCCGCGCTGGGCAACGATGAGGGCCACCTCACCACGGGTCATCATTCCCACACCCACCTTCAGGGCATTATGTCCGCGGTAGCCCAGGCATCTTGCGGTAAGTCCGCAGCCGATGATCTTGGACAGAAGTCCCACGGCCACAAAAGCCAGGGAGAACCAGAGGATAGTGGTGTCCAGGGTCCGGATGTTGGTTGAAAGTCCGATACTGCAGAAGAACACCGGCCCGAAAATGATATAGGAGTTGGTGTCCATTTTCTGTGTGATGTATTCCGAGTCCCGAAGGGAGCAGAGGATCACGCCTGCCACATAGGCGCCGGTGATGTCCGCTACACCGAAGTATTTATCCGCCACATAGGAAAGGGCAAAGGCCAGAGCGATTCCCAGGATGGGGATCCGCCTTGTGTGGGGATGCTTGTTGTCGTACCACTTGAACAGCTTGTAAATTATGATACCCAGGATCACAGCCAGGACAAAGAAGGCCAAGGTGCGGAGAAGTACGCTGGTTACATCTGCATCCGGTTTCTTAAAGCCGATGACCACGGTCAGAACGATGATACCGATGACATCGTCGATGATGGCTGCGCTCATGATGGTCTGTCCAAGCTCATTGGTAAGCTTGCCCAGTTCCCGAAGGGTCTGAACCGTAATGCTCACTGAGGTTGCAGTGAGGATGGTTCCGATGAAGACCGCCCGGTAGAATTCCTCCGTACCGATGGCCGAGAAACCGTAGAATGCCATGTAGAGCAGGGTTCCGAAGACCAGAGGAACGAAGACGCCGACACAGGCAATGATGGTTGCCTTCACACCGGTTTTCTTCAGATCGGAGATATTGGTCTCCAGACCTGCGGTGAACATCAGGATGATCACGCCGATCTCCGCCATGCCGGAAAGGAAGTCCGAAGCACCCACAAGATTCAGGAGGCTGGGTCCGATGATCAGTCCTGCGATGATCTCCCCGGCCACCTGCGGCGCCTTCAGCTTTCTTGCCAGAAGGCCGAAAAGCTTTGCAGCTATGATGATAATGGCTAACTGCCGTAGTATATCTAACGTATCCATATTACGCCTCTTTCTGCATTTTTTCGCACGTTTCTAATCATAACACTTTCACGGATTAAGTCAAGGGGAGGATGCTGTAAGTGATTGCGGGGTGGATCGCGGGAAGGATGCCGTAAGTGATTGCGGCGAGGGCCGGAAATGTGATAGAATAGCAGTTGGGGTTACTTGGAAGGCTGGGATCGCAGCAAGGAAAGGATAGGAAAGGATAGATAAGATAGAACATGATCACCAACGACGAGGGAATCGTACATTTAAAACATACTATTCTGGAAGAGGTTGCCCGGCTGGCATGGGATGACAATCTGACACCGGAGGCGAAGGACGCCCTGGTTTACAAGATCATTCCGGGCCCCATTGCAAAGTACAGATGCTGCATCTATAAGGAGCGCGAGATCGTGCGGCAGCGGATCCGGCTGGCGGAGGGGCTTTGTCCCACGGCGGTGCCGGAGTATCAGTCCGACAATGTGATCCAGGTGATCCGGCCGGCCTGCGAGGAGTGTCCCATCTCGTCCTATACGGTAACGGACAACTGCCGTCTCTGCGTGGGGAAGCCCTGCCAGAGCTCCTGCAATTTCGGCGCGATCTCCATCGGACATCACAGGTCCCATATCGATCCCCAGAAATGTAAGGAGTGCGGAAAATGCGCCGAGGCCTGTCCTTACTCCGCCATCGCCCATCTGGAGCGCCCCTGCAAGAAGGCGTGCCCTACGGGGGCCATCACCTATGATGAGAACGGCATCTGCATGATCGATGAATCAAAATGTGTTCAGTGCGGACACTGCGTTCATGCATGTCCCTTCGGAGCGATTTCCGCAAAATCGTTCCTGGTTGACATAATTAAGGAAATTAAGGCGGGTAAGGAAGTGATCGCCATGTGCGCACCGGCCACAGAAGGCCAGTTTGGCGCCGACATTTCCATGGCCTCCATTCGAAATGCCCTGATGGAGCTGGGCTTTCAGGATATGGTGGAGGTAGGACTGGGCGGCGATATGACGGCGGCCTACGAGTCCGAGGAATGGGCGGAGGCCCTGAAGGAGGGCAGGAAGATGACCACCTCCTGCTGCCCCGCATTTATCAATCTGCTCCGGAAGCGATTCCCGAAGCAGTTTGAAGAGAATAAGTCAGAGATCGTTTCGCCCATGTGCGCCGTTTCCAGATATCTGAAGGCGACACACCCCGGCTGCGTCACGGTATTCATCGGTCCCTGCATGGCAAAGAAGGCGGAGTCCCGGGATGAGAGCATTCCCGACAATGCGGACTATGTCATGACCTACGGAGAGTTCCGGGCCCTGCTCCGCTCCAGGGATGTGGAGCTGAAGCCGGCAGAGGAGAGCTATCAGGAGGCTACGCTTTTTGGAAAAGGCTTCGCTGCCAGTGGCGGCGTGGCAAATGCAGTCATGGAGTGCATGAAGGAACGAGGCGTAGACACCTCGGAGATCAAGCTCCGGAAATGCGCCGGCCCGAAGGAGTGTATCCAGGCCATCACATTGCTACAGTACGGCAAGCTGCCGGAAGACTTCGTGGAAGGCATGTTCTGCCCCGGCGGATGTGTGGGCGGCCCCTCCCGTCATAAGGCAGCGCAGGAGATCACAAAGGCAAGAGACACCCTGCTGTCGCAGGCGGAACCCCGCAAGGTGCTGGAGAATCTGAAGCAGTATCCCATGGACAGCTTTTCCATGCTACGGGATGGACGGAAAGCCTGAGTAAGCGCAGGAGAGCGCAGGAGAAAGCGTGCAGGATAGCCTGCGCGATCGAATGAGAGAATATATGAGAGAATATATGAGAGAATATATAAGAGAAGGTTAGTTGTAAGGAGGAACACTATGGCAGAGAATTTAACATTTAATCAGGCACTGAATCTGTACAAGATCCGCTACCGCGTGATGTACCACAATTATCTGGAGAGCCTGGCAGATCCGAGAGCATTCATTTCTCTGGAGAATATGTACGGACGTCTCATGGAAATGCGCTATGTCCTGATGGAGATGTTTGACGTGACCGAGAATGAGCTGGAGGGACTGGCAGATGATGCCAAGAATGACCGTCCGGTGATCATCACCCGCGGCGATCACATCCGCACCATGACAGACGAAGAACTGGCGGAAATGTTTGCTGAGATCAAGGAAGGCAAGCTGGATCCGGCAGAGCTTACAGTGGACTGGCTGAAGGTAGAAGGTGAGTTCCTGTAAGATGGATATCAGATATTACGACATCGGACTGAATCTGTTCTGTCCCCAGTTCAAGCATCCGGACACCATCCTGCACCGTGCAGAGGAGCAGGGAGTGGCGTGCATCCTCACCGGCTCGGATCCAAGGGAGAATCGGAGGATCCATGCCTATCTGACGGAGCACCCGGAGATCACGGCCTACGGAACGGCAGGCCTGCATCCCCATAATGCGGATGATTTTACCGACAGTATATTGGAAGAAGTACGGCGCATTTATATGGAAAATCCACGGGTTGTGGCTGTGGGAGAGTGCGGGCTGGATTACAACCGCATGTTCAGCGAGAAGCAGAACCAGCGGAGGACCCTGGAGCGCTTTATCGAATTGGCGGAGGAGCTGTCGGCGCCCATGTTCCTGCACGAACGGGATGCAGCGGAGGACTTTGCCGAGCTCTTTGCCGGACATCCTGCGGTGGCAGAACGCTCGGTGGTGCACTGCTACACCGGAGACAGGAAGACCGTGGAGAAGTATCTGGAGATGGGCTTCTCCATCGGAGTCACGGGCTGGATCTGCGACGACCGCAGGGCCGACCAGCTGAGAGACGCCGTAACAGCGATCCCCGCAGACAGGATCCTGCTGGAGACAGATGCACCCTACCTCACCCCCAGGAACGTAAAAGGCCTTGGCCACACACTTGCTTGCAGACAAAACAATGACGAGGCGGTTTTATACGGCGAATGCCGCGACATCGACGGCCACGAAGTGGCCGGAGAGCCGGCATGGCTCATGTTGCGTGACAAGAGGGACTGTCCCCTTTGTCACGCATTTTTTCGTTTCAGGTTTATTCTCCCTTGATATCCAGGATCGCATCCGGATTGGAATTATTTACCTTGTCTACTGCATCATTTGCCTTATTCTCCAGATTCTGAGCCAGATCATACTGCTGTTCCACTACGGTTTTCTCCTGACCGCAGCCGGTAAGAAGAGCAGCGGTTCCGAGAACCAGGAGCGTACCCAGGAGCACAACTCTCTTTTTCATTGCTGATTCCTCCAATTCTTTTTTTATAGAGTACAACCTTTTCCGGTGGCCGTCAATTTAACATTTTCATTTCTTCGTTTGAGGACACAGAATGTTCACAATAATTGTTAGCACTCACTATTGACGAGTGCTAACAAAAGTGGTATAACATAATCAAACAAAAGATAAGTCCACATTTGCAGGTGGACGGCAGGCGAGCCTTATAGGCCGAAGAAGCCGAATAGGTCGCAGAAAGAAAGGAGAGATGATTATGTATTATCCGAATATTTTTAGAGGAACCGTAGTAGATGACCTGATGAATGAGCTGATGTGCTACCCCTGCAACCTGGAGAAGGAGAAAGCAGTACCGGAGACCATCGGAAGAATGACAGCAGATGTGAAGGAGTATGATGATCACTATGAGCTGGATCTGGAACTCCCGGGCTACAAGAAGGAAGAGGTTAAGGTAGAGCTGGAGGATGGCTATCTGAAGGTGTCCGCAGATCATGAAGAAGAGGCAGAGAAAAAGGATGACAACGGAAAGTACATCCGCAGAGAGCGCCGTTTCGGCAAGTTGCAGAGAAACTTCTATGTCGGCAACGGCGTACAGAAGAGCGGCGTAAAGGCTACATTTGAAAACGGAGTACTTGCACTGAACGTCACAAAAGAAAATGACGTAAACAAGAAGGAGCTGATCGACATCCTGTAACCACAGGATGCCAGCCAGTGTGACAAAGGGGACAGTCCCCATTGTCACGTTTTCCCGGGGAAACGTGACATTGGGGACTGTCCCCTTTGTCACACCATGGGCTCCTGCCTCTCGAACTTCGACACCTCAGGTTCGTCCATGGGCTCCTGCTTCTCGAACTTCGGCACTTCAGGTTCGTCCATGGGTTCTGGCCTCTTGAATTCCGGCACGGTCGGCTCATCTGCCGGCACGACTTCCGGTTCTTCCAGCTCCATCGCCTCCATCTCTTCCGCTTCCTCACCGGCAGCTACGCTTTCGGAGTAGGTCAGGCTTTCTTTGGGTAGCACCAGACGGATCCTGGTTCCCAGCTCGGTGCGGGAGAGGATCTCGAAATGTCCTTTGTGCCGGTCGACAATCCACTTGGCGATGGCCAGTCCCAGGCCGGTTCCTTTGATCTCTCTGGTTTCATCTGATCGGTAGAAGCGCTCGAACATGTGGGATACATCGGACTGTGCCATGCCGATTCCGTTATCCTGTACCTGCAGATAGGGCTCGCCTTGATCGGTGAGTCCCGCGGAGAGGGCAATGTCGTCTCCTGCATGGGTGTACTTTGCGGCATTGTCCACCAGGATACGGATGGACTGCTTCAGTAACATGGGATCACCGATGACCGTAACAGGCTCGGGTGAGGGTTTGAAGCGGTAAGGATGGGCCTCATCGATCATGAGAGATTCCTCATAGATCTCATTCATCATGGAGGTGAGCTCCACAGGCTCCTGCTTCAGCTGGGTACGTCCGGAATCACCGCGGGCCAGGAAGAGCAGCTGCTCCACCAGCTGGTTCATGTGGTCCGCCTCATGGGAAATGGCGTTGATGGACTCGTTCAGAACGGACTCGTCCTCACGGCCCCAGCGCTCCAACATTTTCGCATAGCCCTGAATAACGGCGATGGGAGTTCGAAGCTCATGGGAAGCGTCGTTGACGAAGCGCGCCTGCTGCTGGTAGCTTTCATGCATCCTGCGAAGCAGGTTGTTCATGGCGGCCTCGATGCCCTGCAGCTCCTGGTCTCCCAGGGAGGGCATGGACTCCTGGTCCGGATTGATGTGCTCGATGGCATCCTCCAGTCTCTGGAAGGATGCATCCGCTGTGCCTTCTGTCTGGAAGATGGCATCGGAGAAGGTCATCTTGCTCATGGCGTCCGCACGAAGGGCGATCTCATTGATGGGCTCCAGGGTTTTGCGGATCCTTCGGGACTCACCGTACCAGTTGATGGCGATGCCGATGGCCTGCATGGCAACCAGAGTGCCGACAACAACGATCAGGAGCAGGATCATATGACTGGCGTGAACACGCATCAGCTCAACGCCGTTGTCGGAAACCACGTAATCGATCCCCCAGAAGCCTCCGGTGGAGGTGAAGGATCTCGGCGTGGTAAAGGAGATTTCTCCCAGCTCCCGGATCTCCTGGTCTGCGATCCATCCCAGGAAAATGAGCACGGCAATGAGAAAATCAAAGCCGAGATAAATGGCCAGCTTCTTTCGGAAGATCATGTGATGCAGCTTCCGGGTGATGGAGGTCATTTTCCGGAGCGGCTGGTCTTGTTTTTTGTTGTCGGACATGATGGGTTCGCTCATGATGAACCTCCTTTCCGTCATAATATGTTACTCAAATAAAGAATGACACCCGGGGCATGAAGTCTTACACCTCGGACTTGATCACGTAGCCCACGCCGCGCACGGTCTGGATCATTTTTACGTTATAGACATCGTCGATCTTTGCACGGATATGGCGTACATAGACGTCCACGATGTTGGTCTCCCCCAGGTAGTCGTAACCGCAGACACGCTCCAGGAGCGTATCTCGGGGAAGAACGATATCCATGTTGGACAGTAGGGTTTCCAGCATCAGGAACTCACGGTTGGTGAGATCGATGATGGTGCCGTTGAAACGAACCTCACGCTTGGGCATATCCAGCGTCAGCTGCTCCCAGCGGTAGGAACCGTCGGCCTGACGTCCGTTCTTTACCTCGCCGCCTTCTGCTGAAGCAGGTCCGGCGGAGCTTTCCTTATCTGCATTTCTGAGGACCACACGGATCCTGGCCAGAAGCTCTTCGATGGCGAAGGGCTTGGTGATATAATCGGAGGCACCGGCATCCAGTCCTGCAACCTTATCCATAACCGCATCCCGTGCGGTGAGAAGGATCACCGGCACATCCGAGGTGGCGCGTACCCGGCGGAGAACCTCCAGTCCGTTCAGACCCGGAAGCATGATATCGAGAAGGATCAGATCAAATCCGCCCTTCTCGGCAATCTCCAGCGCCTCGCGCCCGTTTCCGCTTTTCATGACCTCGTAGCCCTCGTGCTTCAGCTCAAGCTCCACGAACCGGGCCAGCTGTTCCTCATCTTCAACTAAAAGAATGTTTCTCTGCATCGTTCGCTCCTTTTGTTTTACCCTTTTTCGATCTCTAATATCTTTGGTTTTTTCTTGTCTTTTCTACTTCTTATCTTTGTCGTTTTTGTTATCCGATTCTCTATCGAATTCTCTATCGTTCTCTCTGTTGGTTTCTCTTTCTTTCTTCTTTTCTCTTTCTTTCTTCTTTTCCCGTTCTTCCTTCGCAGCCTCTGCTTTTGCTTCGTCCATCCATTCTGCAGCCTTGTTGCCGGCCTTGTCCATCATGGAGTTGATGGCGGACATGTTGTCCTTGCCGTCAAAGCTGTATCGTACGTCAAAGAAGAGAGCGATACCCATGGCCAGAAGGAGAAGGATGTTACCGAAGAGAAGGATCAGGATAAAAATAAGGATCGGCAGACGGAAGACTTCCTTTCCCCTATGGGAAACCACCAGGTAGTTCTCGATGCTCTTTCTGAAGGCAACCTTCAGAACAGTACCCAGCTGGTCGCCGAAGGAGGGATCCTCGGTCTGACGATGATCCTCAACCACCTTCGGTACATTTTCGTAGGAGGTTTTATCAGCGGCATCCGTTGAAAATGTGGCCTGCTCCGGCGGGGCAACCTTGCCCTGTTTCTCCAGATAGACCATAGCATCCAGCAGGTCACCATCGCAGGCACGCAGGGCATCCCGCGCGGCCTCGTAGCTGACATTTGCTCTCTGTTTTAACTTTTCAACCTTATCGAATTCGTCCATTGATAACTCCTCCGTCGAACATGCTGTCTTCCTCACAGTACCTATCCTACCAAAGGAAGATGAACGAATCTTTGGACAAAGATTAAAATTAGATTAAAAAAGGTCCTTCCGGATACATGAGTTGTAAGGGGAAGGACCGTTTCCGTTGATCATGCGAAGGAAGCGGTGATGATCGCCATGGAGTAAACCTCTGTGGCGGTACATCCGCGGGACAGATCGTTAATGGGAGAGTTGAGTCCCAGAAGGATCGGGCCGTAGGCTTCGAAGTTACCCATGCGCTGTGCGATCTTATATCCGATGTTGCCGGCGTTAATGTCCGGGAAAATGAATACATTTGCATGGCCTGCCACCTGGGAGGTGGGGAACTTCTTGCTGGCTACGGAGGGAGATACGGCTGCGTCGAACTGCATCTCGCCGTCAATGGGAACCTCCGGGTTTCTCAGCTTGGTCTTCTTGGCTGCGTTCCGCATCTTGTCCACATCCTCGCCGTAACCGCTTCCCATGGTGGAATAGCTGAGGAATGCGACCTGCGGATCGATACCGAAGATCTGAGCGCATTTGATGGTTTCCTCTGCGATCTCCACCAGTTGATCCTCGTTGGGCTTGATGTTGATGGAGCAGTCACCCATGGCCAGAACTTCGTTCTTACCGGTTGCACCGGGACGGACCAGGATGAAGCAGGAGGAAACGATCTTGTTGTTGGGTTTTGTCTTGATCAGCTGCAGCGCCGGACGAACCGTGTCTGCAGTGGAGTAGGTAGCACCGCCCAGGAGGCAGTCGGCATAGCCCATTTTCACGAGCATGGTACCGAAGTAGTTGTTCTGACGGAGCAGGGTACGTGCCTCTTCCTCTGTGGCCCCCTTCTCGCGACGGAGCTCCATGAAGACGTCTACCATTTTATCAAAATCTTCAAAATTGTCGGGATCGATGATGTTGGCACCGCGGATGTTGAAACCGCTTTCCTCGGCGCTCTCATAAATAGCATCCGGATTACCGATGAGGATCGGTGTCAGGAAGTTGCTGGCCAGAAGCCGGGAAGAAGCCTCCAGGATTCGGGAGTCGACTCCTTCTGTAAAAACGATGGTTTTCGGGCTATTCTTCAATTTGTCGATCAATTGTCTGAACATGTTCATATTGTAATCCCCTTTTCCCCAAAAATAGAATGCCGGACACCCGTTTTACGTGCTGAAAACACAGGTGAAAAACGGCATAAACACATGTCTAATTATACTACTCAGGGCATGTTCATGCAATGATTTTTCTTTGTGGCTTGGGGTGGACTAAACACCGTGAAATGAGTATAATAGACTATGTATGTGCAATCGCAGTTTGTACCCGGATCACAGGTCCGGACCGAAAGGAGAGGGTATGGAGCAGCCGACGGCGATCCAGGCAGCGGAGCTGTATCATAGTGTGAAGGATGCGGAGGAAAAGCTCTCGGCGGTGGTGGGTGCCGAAAATGTGCTGATCACCAGGATCCGCACCGTTTACCGCACGCTGCAGCAGGAGGCCATGCTTCATATGCTTGAGACCACCTCCGTGGAGGAGCTGAACCGGGAAGGACAGGGCATCCCCGTGTCCACACTCCGGAAGGCAGGCTACGAAAATGTGCGTCAGTTGGCGGAGCTTTCCGTGAAGGAGCTGGACGCGCTGGCAGGCATCGGCGATGCAACCCTGCAGAAGGTGATCCTTCGCGTGCAGGAGATCGCAAGACATGCTCGGGAGGTGGCAAGAGTCCGGATCGAAGTAAGGACAAAGGATACAGAAGCACTGATCCGAAATGTACTGATCCTGCAGGACACCGGTGATATCCTGCTTCGTGCGGCGGAGCTGTCGGGAGCAAAGGATCCGAATCTTTCTGACCGGTTAAAGGAGGAGGAGATCCTGACCTCACCCATGAGCCTGAGAACTCTGTCGGAGGCAGATCTGAACCGGAGCCTCGAGGCCTACCGGGTTCTGGAGGAATGGCAGGGGACCGGAGCACCCGATGAGATAAGACAGCTCTATTCCGGCTTTGCCGAGCGGGAAAAGGGACTGACGCCGGATGTATGCTGGGAGCGGTTTCAGCAGAATACCGCACCGGTCTATGCACTGCTGGAGAAGCTGGTAGGAGCGGCAGGTCCGGTCAGCCAGGGACTTCCGGAGGAGATCGTGAAGGAGATCCAGGAGTTTCCGCTGGACACTTCTCTGATGAAGGCCACCCTTCGTAACTATCAGGAATTCGGAACAAAGTATATTCTGCATCAGAAGCGAACCCTTCTCGGCGATGAGATGGGTCTCGGAAAGACCATGCAGGCCCTGGCGGCCATGGCACATTTGACTACGGAGAGGAAGACACATTTCCTTGTGGTGTGTCCCGTCAGTGTGCTGGTCAACTGGATCCGTGAGATCGGACAGCACACGCAGCTTACGGCATCGGAGATCTACGGAAATGACAGGGACGAGGAGTTCGCCCGGTGGATCAGGAACGGCGGGATCGCGGTCACTACATTTGAAACCGTGACGAAGCTTACGCCGCCGGAGGGAATGCTGCTGGATCTTCTGGTTGTGGACGAGGCACATTACGTGAAGAACCCGGAGGCGGAGCGGACGAAGGGGCTGATCCGGTATGCGGCCGCGGCGGACCGGGTACTCTTTATGACGGGAACTCCGCTGGAAAACCGTGTGGATGAGATGATCTTTCTCATCGGCATGCTGAACACGGAGAAGGCGGAAGAGATCCGGGGAATGAAGGAGCTTTCCATGGCACCGGAATTCCGGGAGAAGATCGCTCCGGTCTATCTCAGGAGGACCAGAGAGGATGTCCTGAAGGAGCTTCCTGAGAAGGTGGAGAAGGAGGAATGGTGCCGCCTGGGGGACAGGGAACTGGCGGTATACAAGGCTTCTCTTGCGGAGGGGAACTTCGCAAAGGTAAGGAGAGTGTCCTGGAATGTGGAGGATCTGGAGGATTCGGTGAAGGCCGCACGTCTTCTGGAGATCGCGAACCAGGCAAAGGAAGAGGGAAGAAAGGTTCTGGTCTTTTCCTTCTTTCTGGACACCATCGGACGGGTGCAGCAGCTGCTGGGAGACCGGGTGTTTGGCCCCATCAGCGGAGGCATTCCGGCGGAGAAGCGGCAGGAACTGGTGGATCAGTTCGCAGCAGGACCGGACGGGAGCGTACTGCTCTGTCAGATTGTTGCCGGGGGCGTAGGACTGAATATCCAGGCGGCCAGCGTTGTAGTGATCTGCGAGCCGCAGTGGAAGCCGTCCATTGAGACTCAGGCCATCTCTCGGGTCTATCGTATGGGTCAGGCACGTTCCGTGGAGGTGTTCCGGCTTCTGGCCGAGAAGACCGTGGATGAACACGTGCTGGAGATCCTGAAGGGGAAATCGGAGATCTTCTCCGGTTTTGCAGATGAGTCCTCCGTGGGGGATGCAAGCATGGAACTCCTGGCAAAGGAGGAGAAGAACGCCATGGCAAGGATCCTCGAAGAAGAGAGGAAACGTTACGGCCTGGAGACAGAGACGACAGAGGCCGAGGAGCCTGAGCTGACCGGGGATGCAGAGGCGGAAAACCCGGAAGAGAAGTAGAGTAGTAGAGTAGTAGAACAGGAGATTAGTAAGAAAATGACGAATATCGGATTTGATAATGACAAGTATCTGGACATGCAGTCGAAGCACATCAAGGAGAGGATCGGTGAGTTCGGCGGAAAGCTTTACCTGGAGTTCGGCGGAAAGCTGTTTGATGATTACCATGCATCCCGTGTGCTTCCCGGATTCCTTCCGGATTCCAAGATCACCATGCTGAAGCAGCTGAAGGATCAGGCAGAGATCGTGATCGCCATCAAGGCGGGAGATATCGAGAAGAACAAGGTACGTGGAGACATCGGAATCACCTATGACATGGATCTGCTCCGTCTGGTGGACGCCTTCACAAAGAACGGACTGTATGTGGGAAGCGTGGTTCTCACACAGTTTAAGGAGCAGCCCTCAGCCATCGCCTATGAGAAGAAGCTGAAGGCACTGGGCCTTAAAGTATACCGTCATTATCCCATTCCCGGATATCCGTCGGATATCCCTCTCATCGTAAGCGACGAGGGCTATGGAAAGAATGATTACATCGAGACCACACGGCCGCTGGTGGTGGTTACAGCACCCGGACCGGGCAGCGGAAAAATGGCAACCTGCCTTTCCCAGCTGTACCATGAGCAGAAGCGCGGCGTAAAGGCGGGCTATGCGAAGTTCGAGACATTTCCGATCTGGAATCTGCCTCTCAACCATCCGGTGAACCTGGCCTATGAGGCAGCAACTGCAGATCTGAACGACGTAAATATGATCGATCCCTTCCACCTGGAGGCTTACGGCGAAACGGTTGTCAATTATAACCGTGACGTGGAGGTGTTCCCGGTCCTGAAGGCCATGTTTGAGAAGATCTCAGGAACCAGTCCCTATCAGTCACCGACGGATATGGGCGTAAATATGGCAGGCCACTGCATCACTGATGATGGAGCAACCCGCCAGGCGGCAAATCAGGAGATCATCCGCCGGTATTATCAGGCCCTCTGCGATCGCAGAAAGGGAGATGCCAGCGACGTGATCATTCAGAAGCTGGAGCTTCTTATGAAGAAGGCAGGGCTGTCTCCGGCAGATCGTCCGGTGGTGGCAGCCGCAAATATCCGCGCTGAGGAGACCGGAGGACCGGCTGCAGCCGTAGAGCTTCCGGATGGAACCATCATCACAGGAAAGACCTCACCGCTTCTGGGCGCATCCTCCGCGATGATCCTGAATGCCCTGAAGGTGCTGGCAGGCATCGATGATGAGGCAAAGCTGATCTCACCGCAGGTCATCGAGCCGATCATGGAGCTGAAGGTGAAGTTCCTTCGCAACCACAATCCGCTCCTGCATATCGATGAGATCCTGATCGCACTGTCCATCGCAGCGGTTTCAGATGAGACGGCAGCGGCGGCCTATGCAGCCCTTCCGAAGCTGAAAGGGCTTGAGGTACACAGCTCCGTGATCCTGTCCCAGGTGGATGTTGGGGTATTCCGTAAGCTGGGAATGAATCTCACCTGTGAGCCCAAGTACCAGAACAAGAAGCTGTTCCACATGTAAGATACGGGAAATGTACCGCAGGAGAAGGCGGCTCGATTTCGCGTGTAATGAGGTATCGAATACCAGGGGGTTAGAATGTATTATTTCATAGTGAATTACGGGGGCGGCAGCGGCCACGGAAAGAAGACATGGAAGAATGTCCGGGGGATCCTGGAGGCCGAAAGCGTACCCTATCATGCATACCGCACCAAGTATCCGGGACATGCATCCCGGATCGCAACTGAGATCGTAAGGCGCTTCAGCTCCAAACAGGAGCCTGCCCGCATCGTTGTTGTGGGCGGAGACGGAACCATAAATGAAGTGCTGAACGGCATCATGGATTTTGAGCGTGTCTGGCTTGGGGTGATCCCCACGGGCTCCGGAAATGATTTCGCCCGGGGACATAA